>JACXUW010000356.1 GCA_014763705.1 Micrococcales bacterium
GGTCGGCCCCCGCCGCGTCCTCGTCCAGCTCGCGCTCGGGGTGGCGGCGGCCCTCGTCCTCGTCGGGGTGCTCGGGTCCCTGGCGGCGCGGCAGCTCGCCGAGCGGGAGGCCGTCAACGACGCCGCGACGATGGCGGGCGTCATCGCCGAGGCGGTCGTCCAGCCGGCGATGACCGACGCGCTGATGGCGGGCGACGCCGAAGCGGTCGACGCCTTCGGCCGTACCGTCACCCGCAGCCTCGACCGCGACACCGTCGTCCGGGTCAAGCTGTGGCGGCCCGACGGGTACGTCCTCTGGGCCGACGAGCCCCAGCTCGTGGGGCGCACCTTCACCCTCGACGGCGAGCAGCGCGAGGCGCTCGACGGCCCGACGACCGTCGCCCACGTCTCCACGCTCGACTCCTCGGAGAACCAGTTCGAGAAGGGCGACAAGCTCGTCGAGGTCTACCGGCCGGTGTGGATGCCGGACGGCCGCACGGCCCTGTTCGAGATCTACGTCTCCTACGCCCCCGTCTCCGAGCGGACCGGCCAGCTGTGGCGCGGCTTCGCCGGGGTCACGACGAGCAGCCTCGTGCTCTTCGTCCTCATCGTCACCCCGCTCGTCCTCGCCCTGCTGCGTCGGCTGCGCCGGGCCGAGGACCAGCGGCTGCGGCTGCTCCAGCGCGCGGTCGAGGCCTCCTCCGACGAGCGCCGCCGGATCGCCGCGACCCTCCACGACGGCCCGGTCCAGGAGCTCGCCGCCACCTCGTTCACGGTGGCGGGCGCGTCCGCGACGGCCGCCCAGCGCGGCGACTCGGTCCTGGCCCGCGACCTCGACGCCGCGGCGAGCGCCGTCCGGGCGAGCATCCGGTCGCTGCGCACCCTCCTCGTCGACCTGCACCCGCCCAGCCTGTCGCGCTCGGGCATCGTCGCCGCGCTCGGCGACCTCGCCACCTCGGTGCGCGGCGACGACGTGGTCGTCCGCCTCGACACCGACCCCGAGGAGCAGCTCGCCCTCGGCGAGGACGCCCAGCGGCTCGTGCACCGCGTCGCCCAGGAGTGCGTCCGGAACGCCGCGCGGCACGCGGGCCCGGCCGAGGTCGTCGTCTCGCTCCACCGGACCTCCGCGGTGACGGTGTCCCTCGACGTCGTCGACGACGGACGCGGCTTCGACGTCGGCGCCGTCCTCGCCGACCCGGCCCCCGGCCACCTCGGCACCCGGCTGCTCGCCGAGGCCGCGTCCGTCCCCGGCGCGACGCTGCGGGTGGCGACGGCACCGGGTGCCGGGACACACTGGCGGCTCGACCTCGACGGACCGATGGGGGTGCAGGCATGATCCGGGTGCTCGTCGCCGACGACCACCAGCTCGTGCGCGCCGGGGTGCGCACGCTCCTGGATGCCGAGCCCGACATCACGGTCGTGGCGGAGGCCCGCGACGGCGCCGAGGCCATCGCGTCAGCGGCCGGCACCGACCCCGACGTCGTCCTCATGGACCTGTCGATGCCCGGCCTCGACGGCGTCGAGGGCACCCGCGGGGTGCTCGCCGCGCGCCCCGAGACGCGGGTGCTGGTCCTCACGAGCTTCTCCGACCGCGAGCGGGTGCGCGAGGTGCTCGCCGCGGGGGCCATCGGGTACGTCCTCAAGGACTCCGAGCCGGCCGAGCTGGTCGCCGCGGTGCGTGCCGCGGCCCGCGGGCACGTGCCGATCGACCCGCGGGTGGCCGGTGCGCTGCTGCCGTCCACCGGTGACCCCGTCCACGACGGCGAGGCGGTCGGTCTCTCACCGCGCGAGACCGAGGTACTGCGGCTGGTCTCGCAGGGCCTGGCGAACAAGCAGATCGCGCGAGCCCTCGGCATCACCGAGCGGACGGTCAAGGCACACCTGGGGCGGGTGTTCCGCGAGATCGGGGTCGTCGACCGCACGAGCGCGGCCCTCTGGGCCCGCGACCACCTCCCCTCGGCCTGATGGAGGAGAGCACTGACGGCGCGCTGGCCTAGGCTCGCCGTGTGAGCGGACGGGACGGGGTGTTCATCGCCTTCGAGGGCGGCGACGGCGCGGGGAAGTCAACCCAGGTGCGCCTGCTCGCCGACGCGCTGCGGGCCCGCGGCCGCGAGGTGCTCGTCACCCGGCAGCCCGGCGGCACCGAGCTCGGCGCGGCCATCCGCGACCTCGTCCTCCACGGCGACCACGTCTCGCCGCGGGCCGAGGCGCTGCTCTTCGCCGCCGACAAGGCCCACCACGTCGACCTCGTCATCCGGCCGGCGCTCGCCGCAGGTCAGGTCGTCGTCACCGACCGCTACACCGACAGCTCGGTCGCCTACCAGGGCGCCGGCCGCGACCTCGGCGCCGACGAGGTGCACGACCTGCAGATGTGGGCCGTCGACTCCCTCGTCCCCGACCTCACCGTCGTCGTCGACGTCAGCCCGGAGGAGGGGCGCCGGCGGCGCGGCGAGGTGCACGACCGGCTCGAGGCCGAGGCCGACGCGTTCCACGCCTCGATCCGCGAGCACTACCTCGCGATGGCCCGGGGCAACCCGCAGCGCTACCTCGTCCTCGACGGCACCCGCCCGCCCGACGAGCTGCACGCGCAGGTCCTCGAGCGCGTCGAGGCGCTCGGGATCGAGGCCCCGGCGGTCGACCCGTGAGCGTCTGGCGCGACGTCATCGGCCAGGACGCCGCGGTCGCCACCCTGTCGCGGGCCGTCGCCGACCCCGCCGCGATGACCCACGCGTGGCTCTTCACCGGGCCGCCGGGGTCGGGGCGCTCGGTCGCCGCGCGGGCCTTCGCCGCCGCCCTCGAGTGCCCACAGGGCGGCTGCGGCGAGTGCCGCGAGTGCCGCACCGCCCTCGACGCCACGCACGCCGACGTCGACGTCATCGCCACCGAGGGGCTGTCGATCAAGGTCGAGCAGGCGCGCGACCTCGTCGCCCTCGCGGCGCACCGGCCGTCCGTCGGGCGCTACCGGGTCATCGTCGTCGAGGACGCCGACCGCCTCACCGAGCGCGCCGCCGACGCCCTCCTCAAGGCGCTCGAGGAACCGTCGCCACGCACGGTGTGGATGCTCTGCGCCCCCTCGACCGAGGACGTCATCATCACCATCCGCTCGCGCTCGCGGCACGTGCGGCTGCGGACGCCGTCGGTCGAGGCGGTCGCGGACCTCCTCGTCCGCCGCGACGGCGTCGACCACGCGATGGCCCTGTACGCCGCCCGCGCGGCCCAGTCGCACGTGGGGCTGGCCCGGCGCCTCGCCCGTGACGAGCACGCCCGCATCCGGCGGCACGACGTCGTGTCGATGGCCACCCGCATCACGTCGGTCGGCGAGGCGGTCGGCGCGGCCCAGGACATCATGACCATCGCCCAGGAGGAGTCCGCGGCGGCCTCGGGGGAGCGCGACGCGGCCGAGAAGGCCCGGCTGCTCGAGGTGCTCGGCGCCGACCCCACCGCCCGGACCCAGCCGCCGCACGTGCGCTCGCAGGTGAGCGCCCTCGAGCGCGAGCAGAAGACCCGGGCCACCCGGTTCACCCGCGACGTCGTCGACCGCGCGCTCGTCGACCTGCTCTCGGTCTACCGCGACGCCTTGGTGGTCAGCACCGGGGCGGGCACCGCGCTCGTCAACGAGGACGCCCGGCCCACCGTCACCCGGGTCGCCGAGGCGTT
>JACXUW010000357.1 GCA_014763705.1 Micrococcales bacterium
GCCTCGTCGCCCGCACCGAGGTGGCGGCGGTCTCCGAGGACCTCACCGCCCGCGTCCTGGAGCGGCACGCGGCGTCGGTGACGGTCCGGCTGGCCTGAGCCGAGGGCGGACCGGAGCGCACGGGGCGCTGACCTCCACCCGGACGGCCGGTCAGCGACCGCGGGTCGGCAGGTGGGTCGGGGTGGACATCCGGGGACCGCGACGCGGCCGGTGGTGGCCGCCGAGCTCGAGCAGCCGCTGCACGCGGTAGCGGTGTCCGCGCCACGGCTCGAGCAGCGCCGCGAGGGCGTCGTCGTCCTGCGGCGTGCCGGTCAGCGCCCACGTCATGTCCTTGGCCACGTGGTAGTCGCCGAAGCTCACCTCGTCGGGCAGCCCGAGGGCCCGCTGGGCGACCTCGGCCCACGTCCACCGTCCGATGCCGGGCAACGCCGTCAACCGGGCGCGCGCCGCGTCGGCCGGCATCCCGACGACCTCCTCGAGCCGGCCGGCGTGGCGGACGACGGTGGTCACCGTCCGTGAGCGCCCCGGGTCGACCCCGGCCGCGAGCCACTCCCACGACGGGACCGCGGCCCAGCCGGCGGGCGTCGGCGGCACGGCGAGCCGCAGCGCCTCCCCCGGCCCAGGAGCCGGCTCGCCGAAGCGCCGCACGAGCCGCCGGTAGCCGGCGAAGGCCTCCTTGCCGGTGACCTTCTGCTCGATGACCGACGCGACGAGGTTCTGCACGACCAGGCCGGAGCGCGGCACCCGCCAGCCCGGCCGGCGCCGCCACTCGTCGGCGACGAGCGGGTGCAGGGACGGCTCGAACCCGGCGGGGTCGTCGTGCTCACCGAGCAGCGCCGGCACCTGCCCGAGCATCCACCCGGCGCCGCTCCCCCACGCCTCGGCCCGCACCTCCTCGGCCACACCACCGGGCGCCGACAGCTGCAGGGTGACCGGCCCGTCCGGGGTGCGCCAGGCGAACCACCAGCCGGCGTCGTCGCGGCGGCTCGTCGGGTCGCCACCGCCGCGGCGGAAGATCGAGAGGACCGCCCCGAGCGGCACCGGGCGCCCGGCCCGGACGACGCGGACGGTGCCGTCGGCCATCAGCCGAGGTGGCGCGGCGCGACGCGCAGCGGCGGGCCGGCCGGGGTCGCGGCCCCCTTGAACGCGGCCCACACGTACGTGGGCACCAGGGGTAGGCCGGCGGCGAGCACACGCTCGGGGACCCGTGCGGCCCAACCGGGTACGTTGTCGTCGGCCGAGAACGCGGCGGGGTCGGCGAGGACGGGGAGGGTGTAGTCCCAGACGTCGTAGGCGGCGAAGAGGCGGCGCAGCCCGCGCGGGGAGTAGTAGTGCTCGTAGTACTCCTCGCCCCGGCCGGTGAGCCGCATGTAGCGGTCGGCGGCGCGCTGCGGTAGCCACGACAGGAACGGCAGCCGGTGGTGCGGCTCGAGCACCTGGAACCGGTGGCCGACCCCGAGGTAGAGCAGCCCGCCGGGCCGCAGCACCCGGTGGATGTCGGCGACGACCGCCTCGGGGTCGACGACGTGCTCGTAGATGTGGTTGAGGACGACGACGTCGACCGACGCGTCCTCGAACGGCAGGTCCTCGCCGCGGGCCAGCCGGAAGTCGACGCGCTCCCCGAAGCGCGCGCGGGCCTTCGCCAGGCCCGGCTCGTCGATGTCGACACCGCTCGTGCGCGCGCCGGCTTGCGCCAGCTCGTCGGCGATGAACCCCGCCGAGCACCCGACGTCGACCGCGCTCAGCCCGTCGAGCGACGGGACCCCGAGCGCGTGCCGGACGACCGCGATCAGCTTGGCCGCCTTCTTCCGGCGCGCCTGCTCGTCGAGCATCTTGGCCATCGACTCCGAGTAGGCGAGCTGCTCCTCGCGCTCCGGTCGCTCGCTCATCCCTCGGATCCTAGGAGGTGGTGCCGACGGCCCCAGGCCCAGCCGCCGCCCGCCACGACGAGGTCGGCGACGATCGCGAGGAACCGGGCGACGACGACGACCGCCGTCGCCGCCGACAACGGCATGAACGTGACGAGGAGCAGCGCGAGGACGCCGTCGCGGATGCCGACCCCGGCCGGCACGAGGACGGAGACCTGCCCCACCGCCGACGCGAGCGCGAACCCGCACACCCCGGCGACGACGAGGTCGGCGAGCGACGCGTCCGGCTGGAGCGAGCGCACGAGCACGGCCACCCCGAGGCCGGCCGAGACCCACGCCCCGAGGAACCACGCGCCGGTGAGGACGACGGCCCGCCCGCCGAGCTCGTGCTCGAGCGGCTCGCGGCGCAGGAGGCGCAGCCCGAGGGCGACCATCCCGTTGAGCAGCCGCGGGTGGAACAGCACCCCACCCAGCAGCACGGCGCCCACGAGGACCCAGGCGGTGACCGGCGAGCTGCCCCGGGCCAGGAGCCGCGGCAGCGCGACGACGCCGAGGAGCCCGGCGCAGAGGATGCCCAGGCCGATGGCGAGCAGCCCGGTGACCGCCATCCGGCGCCGCGGCACGCGCAGCTTCGCTCCCATCTCTGCCTGCGCGAGGACGGTCCACACCGACCCGGGCACGTACTTGCCGAGCTGGCCGACGAAGAAGATGCTCGCCGCCGGCGCGAGGGGCAGGCGGGTGCCGAGGTCGGTGAGCAGGACCCGCCAGCCGACGAGGGTGCAGAGCGGCGCGCCGAGGGTGAGGACGAGGGCGAGGACCACGGCCGGCCAGCTCATCCGGTGCAGCTCGCGCGAGACCTCCGACCAGTTGCGGGCCAGCGCCCACACGACCGCGGCGAGGACCAGGACGAGCAGGCCGTAGCGGACGACGAGGAGGACGCGGGAGCGGGTCACCGGGGCCGTCACTTCCGCCGGAAGGTCAGGCGGAGAACCGCGTAGGCGGGGGTTCCGCTGTCACCGAACGCGATCCGCGCCTCGCGCATGCGGCCGAGGACGTCTCCGTCGACGTCGCCCACGAGTGCGAGGCCGAGGTCGTCGGCCCGGGCGAGGATGCCCCGCAGGTCGGCGGGGCGGACGGCGAAGTCGGGGTCGTCGTCCCCGATCGGCACGGTGAGCAGCAGCAGGCCGCCCGAGCGCAGCGCCCACGAGGCCTGGCCGACGACGTGGTCGACGTCGGAGGCGGTGCAGCCACCCGGATGCAGCCGGGCGACGACGTCGAGGCTCGCGGTGTCGACGTCGAGGAAGACAAACACCTGTTCATTCAGGCCATGCAGCGCGCAGCCCACAGCATCGACTTGCCGTTGATCGCCGAACAGGTGGAGACGGAGGGAGAGTGGAAGACCTTGCAGGCGCTCGGGTTCGAGGGGGGACAGGGGCGGCTGTTGGGCAGCCCCGTTCCGTGGGATCGTTCAAATAACCCCGGTGTCGTCGTCCTCGACCAGTAGACGTGTAGAGCCGAGCGCGCTGCGCGCGCGGCTCCGGCCTGCCAGCTTGGCCTGCGCGGAGGCGGGTAGGTCGGTAATGCGCAGCACGCCCTTGTCGATCAGCGCATTGATCAAGTCCTCAAGCACCCGCACCATTTCCAGATCGCTCTGACGCAGATGCGCCAGGCTGTCCTGCGCGGCGACCCAGGCACGTACTTCGCTGTCATCGTCCGGCAGCTCTTCGGTCATGCCGTCGAAGGGCGACG
>JACXUW010000358.1 GCA_014763705.1 Micrococcales bacterium
CCGACGAGCTGACCCGGCGTCTGGGCCACGGCGCAGAGGGCGGACGCGAGGGCGAACCACACGACCCCGACGAGGTAGACGCGCCGACGTCCCCACCGGTCACCGAGGCCCCCGCCGACGAGGACGAGCGACGCGAGCGCGAGCAGGTAGCCGTTGACCACCCACTGGAGCTGGGCGAGCGAGGCGCCGAGGTCGGTGCCGATGGTGCGCAGCGCGACGTTGACGACCGACCCGTCGAGGATGGCGACGCCGCTGCCGAGGACGAGGCCGATCAGGACGCGGCGCCCGCGCGCCGAGGTGCGGTCGAGGTGCTCGTCCGGTGGCACGGTCTCCTGGGCGGCGGTCACCTCGACCCCAACGCGCGGGGGCCCGGATCGCATCCCGGCCGAGCGCGGGTCAGCCGGGCGGGCGCGCCCGCATGCTCGCGAGGGCGTCGCGGTAGGTGACCCACCCGACGGGGTCGACGCCGTCCTCGTCGAGGATCGGCATGCCGCCGACCCCGCTCTGGTTCAGCGCGTCGAGGACCCGGTCGAGGGTGTCGGTGACCCGGACTCGCTCGGGCAGCTCGGTGACCATCTCGGCCGGCTCGACCTCGTGCCGGCCGTCGACGAGCGCCTCGGAGACCGCCCGGGCGGTGACGACGCCGTGGTACCCGCCCGCGGCGTCGACCAGCGGCAGGACGCCGTAGCTGGTCCCGGAGAGCCGGGCCGCGACGTCGCGCAGCGGTGTGCCGCCCTCGACCGGCCGCGGCAGGGGCCGCATCACCTCGCGCACCGGCGTGCGGGCGGCGGCGGACTCCGGCGCCGGCGCCCCGAGGTCGACCCCGCGGCGGCGCAGCTTGAGCGTGTAGACCGAGTCGTGCGAGAGCGCGTGGCTGACGAGGGTGGCGATGACGATGGCCGTCATGAGCGGCAGGATGATCGAGTACTCGCTGGTCAGCTCGAACATGATGATGACGGCCGTGATGGGGGCGCGGGCGGCGCCGGCGAACACCGCGCCCATCCCGATGAGGCCGTAGGCGCCGACCGGGCCGGCGACCCCCGGCAGCACCGAGTGCGCCACCGCCCCGAACGCCGCGCCGAGCATCGCCCCGATGAACAGGCTCGGCGCGAACACGCCGCCGGAGCCGCCGATGCCGATGGTCAGCGACGTCGCCAGCATCTTGCCGACGAGCAGCAGCAGGAGGAAGGCGATGGCGTACCGGCCGTCGATCGCGTCCCCGAGCACCGGGTAGCCGACCCCGTACATCTGCGGGAGGACGAGGAGCACCAGCCCGAGGAGCAGGCCGCCTACGGCCGGCCGGGCCCACTCCGGGCCGCGCCACACGGCGTCGCAGACGTCCTCGACCCGGTAGAGGATCTTCGTGAACGCGACGCCCGCGCCACCGGCGACGACGCCGAGCACGGCGAAGAGGAGGTACTCGCTCGGGTGCTGCACGGTGAACGCGGGCAGCGCGAGGAACGGCTCGTCGCCGAGGACGGCGCGCCCGATCGCCGAGGACGTGACGGCCGAGAGGACGACGAGCCCGAAGGACTGCGCGGTGAAGTCGGCGAGGATCAGCTCCATCGCGAAGAAGACGCCGGCGAGCGGGGCGTTGAAGGTGGCCGCGATGCCGCCGGCGGCGCCGCACGCCACGAGCACCCGCATCCGTGGCTCGGTGACCCGCACGACCCGGCCGATCGTCGAGCCGAGCGCGGACCCGATCTGGACGATGGGTCCCTCGCGGCCCACCGACCCGCCGCCGCCGATGCACAGCGCCGACGCGAGCGCCTTGACCCCGGCGACCTGCGGCTTGATCCGCCCGCCGTTGCGGGCCACCGCGTACATCACCTCGGGGACGCCGTGACCGCGGGCCTCCCGGGCGAAGCGGTGGACGAGCGGGCCGTAGAGGAGACCGGCGACGACCGGTGCGAGGACCACGAACCAGCGACCCAGGCCGGGCAGGTGCGGGTTGGCCGCGCCCGGGACCGCCGCGTAGTCGGCGTGCCCGGTGAACAGCCGGGTGAACGTGGCGACGAGCCACCGGAAGAGGACGGCCGCCGCCGCCGTGCCGGCACCGACCAGCAGGGCCATCGCGAGGAACCCGCCGCGCGATCCGCGCATCCGTTCGGCCTGGGTCGTCATCCGCCGCCACCGGCCGGACATCGGTGTCGGACGGGGAGCGGCGGCGGTCGAGGGCATGAGTTGCAGTATGCAATAGTTGCACCCATGAGGGAAAATCGCGGGGTGGCCGGAGGGGCTCCGCCGCCGGAGGAGGCCGAGGAGCTCGACGCCATCGTCGGCGCGGTGCTCGTCGCGTCCCGGGTGCTCGTCGGGGTGTCCGCGCGCTCGCTCGCCGACGTCGAGGACACGGTGACGCTCACCCAGTTCCGCACGCTCGTCGTGCTGAGCGGCCTCGGCGAGACCCGGCTCAACACGCTCGCCGAGCGGCTCGACGTCGGCGCCTCGAGCGCGCTCCGCACCGTCGACCGGCTGCTCGCCGCCGGGCTCGTCACCCGCCACGAGGACGCCCGCGACCGACGCGCCGTCGTCATCGCGCTCACCCCGCGCGGCCGCCGGCTCGTCGCCACCGTCACCGACCGCCGACGGGCCGCCATCGCTGAGGTCGTCGAGCGGATGCCCGCGTCGCGACGCCGGGGGCTCGTCGCGGCGCTCACCGCGTTCGCCGAGGCCGCCGACGAACCGGTGCCGACCCCGCAGGAGGTCCCGGCCGAGGGGTGGTGAGCGCCGGTCACGGTCGTCGAACCTGCGGGTGCCGGCCCTCCGCACCTGCGCAGATTCCCGTTAGGGTCGTCGGATGATCCGCTTCGACGGCGTGACCAAGCAGTTCCCGGACGGCACGGTCGCCGTCGACGACCTCAGCCTCACGGCGCCGACGGGGAAGATCACCGTCCTCGTGGGGCCCTCCGGCTGTGGCAAGACGACCAGCCTGCGGATGGTCAACCGGATGATCGAACCGACCCGCGGGTCGATCTCCCTCGACGGCCAGGACACCGGCCGGATGAACGAGGCCGAGCTGCGCCGCGGCATCGGCTACGTCATCCAGCACGCCGGCCTCTTCCCGCACCGCACGGTCCTCGACAACATCGGCACCGTGCCCCGGCTGCTCGGCTGGGACCGGAAGAGGACCCGTGAGCGCTCCCGCGAGCTGCTCGAACGGGTCGGGCTCGAGGCCCACCTCGGCGACCGCTACCCGGCCCAGCTCTCCGGCGGCCAGCAGCAGCGCGTCGGGGTCGCGCGGGCGCTGGCGGCCGACCCGCCGGTCATGCTCATGGACGAGCCGTTCTCGGCCGTCGACCCCATCGTCCGCGACCAGCTCCAGGACGAGTTCCTGCGCCTCCAGGCCGAGCTCGGCAAGACCATCGTCTTCGTCACGCATGACATCGACGAGGCGATCAAGCTCGGCGACCAGGTCGCGGTGCTGCGGGTCGGGGGGCACCTCGCCCAGGTCGCGGAGCCGTCCTACCTCCTCGCCCACCCGGCCGACGACTTCGTCGCGGACTTCGTCGGCCGCGACCGCGGGTACCGGGCGCTGCAGTTCCAGCCCACTCCGCGGCTGCCGCTGCGCCCCGAGCGCACGGCCGTGCTCGGCGAGCGGCCCGAGGGGGGCGG
>JACXUW010000359.1 GCA_014763705.1 Micrococcales bacterium
CCCAGACCCAGCCTCGTCGACCCCGACGCACCCCACTCGACCCTCGAGTTCACCATCGAGCACGCCCTCGGCGGCCGCGACCCCCTGCCCAGCACCTGCCGTGTCGAGGTCCGCCGACCTGCACGTCCCGTCCACGTCACGGGACTGCATCCGCCACGCCCCGGCGCGCGACGACCACTGCCCGCCGGCCCGCCGTTCTGAACAGCCGCCCGTCTGAGCGGGCACCGGCCGCCGGAGCCGTGCGGGCGGCGCAATAGGCTGGGGTCATGAGCCTGAGGTCGGCCAACATCGAGCGGATCGACGGGGGCCTGTTCGACGTCCTCGTCGTGGGCGCCGGGATCAACGGTGCCGTCTCCGCCGCGGCCCTCGCCGGTCGCGGGGCGTCGGTGGCCCTCATCGACCGGGGCGACTTCGGCGGGTTCACGAGCCAGGAGTCCTCCAACCTCGTGTGGGGCGGCTTCAAGTACCTCGAGAACTACGAGCTGCCCCTCGTCTTCGGCCTGTGCCGCAGCCGGAACCGGCTGATGAAGGCCTACCCGGACAACATCAAGGAGATCGGCTTCCTCGCCGCGCTCGACCACTCCTCCCCCTACAAGCCGTGGTTCGCCGGGCTCGGCGCCACCGCCTACTGGGGCATCGGCCTGTTCGGCACCGAACGACCCCACCTCTACGACGCCGAGGAGGTCAAGGAGCAGGAGCCCGTCATCGACACGACGGACGTCCGCGGCGCCATCGAGTACCGCGACGCGTTCCTCGTCGACAACGACAGCCGCTTCGTCTTCTCCTTCGTCCGGTCCGCCCTCGAGGCCGGCGCCGCCGTCGCCAACTACGTCGAGCTCCTCTCCGCCGAGCGGATCGGCGACCGCTGGGTCTGCCACCTGCGCGACACCGACTCCGGCGACGAGATCACCACGGCGGCACGGGTCCTGGTCAACGCGGCCGGACCGTTCGTCGACGACCTCAACGAGTCCTGGGACCTGCGCACGGAGCACCGCATCGTCTTCTCCAAGGGCATCCACCTCGTCGTCCCGCGCCTCACGACGACCCGCCACGACCGGGTGCTCGCCTTCTTCGACGACACCCAGCGCCTCTTCTACGTCATCCCGATGGGTCGCCGCTCGGTCATCGGCACCACCGACACCCGCGTCGACACCCCGTACACCGAGGTCACCGACGAGGACCGCCGCTTCCTCCTCGACCAGATCAACAAGCGCCTCGACCTACCGTCACCGCTCACGCCCGAGGACGTCATCGCCGAACGCTGCGGCGTCCGGCCGCTCGTCGTCACCCGCGGCGCCGGCGACCAGACCGAGGCCGACTGGACCTCGCTGTCGCGAAAGCACGAGATCGAGCGCGACGACCACCGGGCCGTCGTCACCGTCCTCGGCGGCAAGCTCACCGACTGCCTCAACGTCGGCGAGGAGGTCGCGGCCGAGGTCGAGCACCTCGGCGTGCCCCTCGAGAAGGACCTCGGCAACTGGTACGGCGAGCCCGCGGCCCAGACCCGCAGCGAGTTCTACCGCCAGGCCCGGCTCATGCGCCTCGACACGCTGCGCACCAAGCCCGACACCGAGCCGCTCACCGACCGGCTCTGGCGTCGCTACGGCCGGCGCGCCTTCGACCTCCTCGAGGTCATCCGGGCCGACCCGACGATGGGTGAGGACGTCATGGGCTCGGCCGACTACCTGCGCGCCGAGCTGTACACCGCCGCCCAGCACGAGATGGTCGTCACCCTCGACGACTTCATGCGGCGTCGCTCGAAGATCGACCTCGTCGTCCGCGACGAGGACATCGAGGGGTCCGAGGGCCTCGTCGAGGTCGCGCGCATCCTCTTCGGCGACGACGCGGACCGCCGGCTCGCCGACTACCGGACCGCCCGCGCCTCGCACGGCCCTCACGGCCCTCACGGCCCTCAGGGCCCCGGCGACGCCCACGCCCACGAGAACGGCTGACGCCCGCACTGACAGACACCTCACAGGATGCCCCGAGGCGACCCTGAGGTGGCGGGGCGAGGGTCGGGTCATGACGACGACGGCCTCCCCGGAAAGCACCCCGTCGGTCCGCGAGCTCATCGCCGAGCTCGCCTCCACCGAGGACGCTCTCCGCGGCAGCCACCGCCGCGGTCTCTCGGCCGGTGACCTGCGCCTCGTCCGCCGGCAGGCCGCCGTCGTCCGTGAGCTGCGCCGCCGCCGCGACCGCCTGCACTGAGCCGACGGCAGCGACGACCCGGAACACCCGCCGGCCGCGACCTGTTGGCCCGGACATGCGCATCCTCCTCATCGGCGGCCACGGCAAGGTCGCCCGCCACCTGACCCCCCTCCTCGTCGAGCGCTCGCACGCCGTCACCGCGGCCGTCCGCAACCCCGACCACGTCGCGGACGTCGAGGCGGACGGCGCCACGGCTGCCGTCGCGGACGTCGAGTCGATGTCGACCCAGCAGCTCGCAGACCTGGTCCGCGGCCACGACGCCGTCGTCTGGTCCGCCGGCGCCGGCGGTGGCGCTCCGGAACGCGCCTACGCCGTCGACCGGGACGCGGCCATCCGTTCGATGGACGCCGCGCAGCAGGCCGGCGTCGACCGCTACGTCATGGTCTCGTACTTCGGTGCCGGACCGGATCACGGTGTGCCGCAGGATGACTCGTTCTTCGCCTACGCCGACGCCAAGACCGCGGCCGACGAGCACCTCCAGGCGTCCGGCCTCGCGTGGACCCTCCTCCGCCCGAGCCGGCTGACCGACGACCGGCCCACGGGCACGATCGAGACCTCGCGCACCGGCGCCACCCGCAGCGAGGTGCCGCGCGCCGACGTGGCCCTCGTCGTCGCCGAGGTCCTCGCCCGTCCAGCCACGGCCGGCGCCGTCGTCGAGTTCAACACCGGCTCCACACCGGTGGCCGACGAGCTCGACGCCGTCGCCCGCGGCTGACCCGCCGGCCGCCTCAGGGCCCCGCCAGGTCCTCGAGCGTCCCCCGCAGGGCGCGCAGCTGCCACCCGGTGTCCTCGTCCTCGCGGGGTGCCCTGACCAGCTCCGGCACGTAGGCCGCGACGTCGGCCAGGGCCCACCGCCGCTCGCGCCACCGCATCCGCGCGCGGTCGAGCTCTCGCCCGGCCAGCTCCCGGTACAGGGCCGGGACGTCGAGGTCCGTGCGGGCGGCGACGAGCCAGAGGTCGCGCTCGGGCTCGGCGAGCCGCGCGGTGTCCCAGTCGACGAGCACCGGCCCGGACCGCGTGACGACGACGTTGCCCGGGTGCGGCTCGCCGTGGGTGAGCACGGCAGCCGACGGGTCGGGAGGCGGAGCGACGTCGTGCTCGGCCAACGCGGCCCGCAGCACGGCTCCGTGCCGGGTCAGCAGGTCGGCGACCGCGGCGGCCACCGGACCGCCCGCGGGACGCTGCCCCCGAGCGCACCGGTCGAGGGCGTCCTCGAGGTCAGCGCGGCAGGGGAGCGCGAGGTCCTCCGGCTGCGCCGGCACCGCGTCCGGCGGCACGGCGTGCAGGGCGGCGAGCAGCCGGACCACCTGCTCCGCGCCCGCCGTCGGCCAGCGGTCGCCGAAGGCCCCGGCCACGCCGTCCAGCCACGGTTGCGCAGAGAACGACCAGCGACCG
>JACXUW010000360.1 GCA_014763705.1 Micrococcales bacterium
TCACCCGCACCCGCGTGCCGCGCCGCGACGAGCTCGCCCGGCTCGGCCCCGACCCCGTCGTCGCGGACGGTCAGCTCGACGCCCGAGACGTCGCCCTCGAGCAGCACCCAGGCCCGGGCGCCCTCCCCGGCGTGCCGGGCGACGTTGTCGAGGACCGCCCCGAGGGCGGCGTCCAGCTCGCGAGCCACCTGCGGGTCGACGAGCAGCGGGTCCCCGGGGACCGCGACGCTCACCCCGGGCCGCTCGTGCGCCGTCACGGCCAGCCGCAGGTCGACCTCCGCGCCGTCGGCGCCGTGCAGGTCGATCGGGGTCTCCCCCGGCGCGCCGGCTCCGGAGACGAACCGGCGCAGGGCGCGCTCCTGGTCGGCGGCGAGCGTGGCCAGCTCCTCGGCGGGCCCGCCGAGCTCGACACCGCGCCGGTGGATCCAGGCGAGCGACTGGAGCACGCCGTCGTGGACCACCCGGGCGATCCGCTCGCGCTCGCGCAGCCGCTCGCGCTCGAGGAGGACCAGCTCCTCGCGGGCCAGCCCGGAGCGGGCGAGGTCGACGGCGAGGCCGATCAGACCGCCGAGCAGCACGAGGATGACGATGTTGTGGACCGTCGCCTGGGTGGGCCGGCCGGCGATCTCGAGCAGGTCGGCCGCGGCGACGACGCCGGCGGCGAGGAGCCCGCCGCGGGCACCGGCGACGACCGCGCCCCCGGCGACCGAGCCGGCGGCCCAGACCGTCGGCAGCGTGTACTGGCCCGCGGCGACGGCGGCCGTCCCGTCGGCGAGCGGGGTGGCGAGCACGGCGGCCACGGCGATGACGACCTCCACGGCGACGACGGCCCGGCTCCGGCGCCGGTAGAGCAGCAGGCCGAGCGACCAGGCCGCCATCACCGCGAGGACGAGCACCGCCACCCACGGACGGATCATCGCGTCGCGGCGGGTCCACGCGAGGAGGGCGGCGTACCCGGTGGCGATCGGGCGGAAGACGTCGAGCCCGCGCAGGAACGCCTCGACGACGACCGGTTCGCGCCGGCCGGTGCGCTCCGAGCGCGGCCCGAGGACCCCCACGGCGTGCCTCAGCTCGCGCGCCGCTCCGGGCCGGCGTCGTCGCGCCGACCGGCGGAGCCCTCCTCGAGGCCCTCGGCGTCGAGCGCGGCCTCGAGCTCGGTGGCGGCCCGGCCGGGCTGCGCGGCCTCGGCGGCCTCCTTGGCCCGGTTCTTCCGCTCGCGCGCGATGCGGTCCTTCATCGCGGTCGCGTACATGTCGACGTACTCCTGGCCGGAGAGCTCCATCAGCGCGTACATGATCTCGTCGGTGACCGAGCGCAGGACGAAGCGGTCGCCCTCCATCCCCTCGTAGCGGGAGAAGTCGAGGGGCTCGCCGATGCGCACGCCGATGCGGACCAGCTTGGGGATCTTCGCGCCGGTCGGCTGGGCCTTGTCCGTGTCGATCATCGCGACCGGGATGACCGGCACGCCCGCCTCGAGGGCCATCCGCGCCACCCCGGTGCGGCCCTTGTAGAGCCGGCCGTCGGGGCTGCGCGTGCCCTCGGGGTAGAGGCCGAGGAGCTCGCCGCGGCGCAGCACCTTCAGGCCCGAGCTGAGCGCCGCCTCGCTCGCCCGGCCGCCGGAGCGGTCGATGGGCAGCTGGCCGACGCCCTTGAAGAACGCGGCGGTCAGCCGGCCCTTGAGCCCGACGCCGGTGAAGTAGTCGGACTTCGCGAGGAAGGTCATCCGGCGGGGCACGACGAGCGGCAGGAAGATCGAGTCGGAGAAGGAGAGGTGGTTGCTCGCGAAGATCGCGGCCCCCTCCTCGGGGATGTTCTCCGCGCCCTCGACCCAGGGCCGGAACAGCAGGCGCAGGATCGGCCCGAGGACGACCGTCTTCAGCACCCAGTAGATCACCGGACCACCCTTCTGCCGTGTCCCCGGGAAGCCTAGTGCACCCCCGCGGTGTTGCCTCCCCGTCACGGGTCCCGGGCCGGCCCGCGACGACGGCGACGCCCACCACAGGTGATCGTGCGAAGATCGGTCCCGCCCCCCACACGATCCGAGGAGCACCGTGAGCGAGCGGCCCGACGAGATGGACGAGCGCGACGTCGACGCGCGCTTCGCGTCCATCGTCGCGGCGTGGGAGGGCACCGGCGACACCGACGACGACACCCCGGACGGCCCCGACCGCCCGGACGGCCCGTCGGCGTCCGCCCCGGCCGCCGACGAGGAGTCGCCCGAGCGCCCGCCGGACTTCGCGGTGACCCGGACGTCGGTGATCCGGGCGTGCTTGTCGACGGCCTTGACCATGTCGACGAGCCCGAGCGCGGCCACGCTCACCGCCGTGAGGGCCTCCATCTCGATGCCGGTGCGGTCGGCGGTGCGCACCTCGGCCCGGATGTCGACGCCGTCGTCGGCCACCTCGAGGTCGAGCTCGACCGCGTGGACGGCGACCGGGTGCGCCAGCGGCACGAGCTCGGGGGTGCGCTTGACCGCCTGGATGCCCGCGATCCGCGCGACGGCGAGGGCGTCCCCCTTGGGCACCGTGCCGTCGCGGAGCGCGGCGACCGCGGCAGCGGAGAGCAGCACGCGGCCGCGCGCCTCGGCCCGCCGCGCGGTCACCGCCTTCGCCGAGACGTCGACCATGTGGGCCGTGCCGTCGGCGCGGACGTGGGTGAGCCCGCTCGGGGGCCCGGGGTGGTCAGCCACAGCCCCGATGATGCCCGAGCAGCGGCAGGCACCGGAGGGCGTCTCCCGGCGAGATGCCGTCGACCTCCGGCGGGGCGACCGCGAGCGCCGTCGCTTCGGCGAGCGCGCCGAGCACGTGCGAACCCTGCCCCCCGGAGGGCCGGACCACCCCGCCGTCCTCGACGACGCGGGTCATCTCGGCGCGACCGGTGGCGGTCGGCCACGACGCGCCCGCGACGGCCTCGAAGGCGCCGTCGTCGTCGGGGTCGAGGCCGGCCATCCGGCGCAGCGCGGGGAGGACGAAGACGTGGAAGGAGACGTAGGAGCTGACCGGGTTGCCGGGCAGCGTGACGACGGGCAGCCCGGTGGCCCCCACGACGCCGCACCCCTGCGGCATCCCGGGCCGCATCGCGACCTTGACGAACTCGACGCCGCCGTCCTCGCTGAGGACCTCCTTGACGGTGTCGTAGACGCCCATCGAGACCCCGCCGCTCGTGATGACGAGGTCGGGGTCGCCGTCCGGCGCGGCGAGGAAGGCGCGGACCGCGTCGGCGTCGTCGCGCAGGTGCACCCCGGCCGCGACCTCCGCCCCGGCGGCCTCGACGAGGGCGCGGAGCATCAGGTGGTTGGAGTCGACGATCTGCCCGTGCTCGAGCACGCCGCCGACCGGCACCAGCTCGTCGCCGGTCGAGACGACGGTGACCCGGGGTCGCCGGGTCACGACGAGCTCGGCGACGTTCGAGGCGGCGGCCAGCGCGACGTGGCCGGGGCCGACGCGTGCTCCGGCGGTGAGGACGACGGAGCCGGCCCGCACGTCCTCACCGCGGTGGCGCACGTGCCGGCCGACCTCGGGGGCGAGCCGCACCGACGCCGGCGCGGAGAAGGTGTCGGTGACCTCGACGGCGACGACGGCGT
>JACXUW010000361.1 GCA_014763705.1 Micrococcales bacterium
CGCGACTGGTATCGCGCGCTGTTTGCCGCGATCGACGCGACCCCGCGCTTGGCACCCAGGCTGGCGATCTGTTCGGCTTGCGGCAGGTCGACACCTTTGCCCAGCCAGTCCTGCAATTCGCTGGCTTCGATCTTCGGGCTGTCGGGGTCGAGGATATATTCCGCGCGGGCGATCTGGTGCAGCGGGCCATCGGGCCGTTCGGCAAACATCGCCTGGACCTTGGCCCAGTCATGCGCGTCGATCGCGGCAAACAGCGCGCGATACCAGTCGCGGTCGGAATTGCTCAGCAGTTCGGGGACATTGCTCGACGTGGCACGGGCGCGGAAATATTCTGCGGCGCTGGAATTGGCGCTGGCGGGGACGGCTGCACCAGCAGCAAGCATGCCTGCCACGGCCGCCACGGCCAGTCTCGCGCCTGTTCGCCTGATCACAGTCTTACCCCGTCCAATCGAGCCAGCGGCGCCAGAAGATTGCCCGCCTGCCCGGCTGAAGGAGCAGGTTCTCGAGACTTCCGGCGGCCATCATGGCCACGCTTCCTCCTTCATGGTTAAATTCCCGTAAAGCGGCAGGGTCTTGCGCCGGTTCGTGCCCAAGAAGCGGCAGAATGTTGCGCCCGAGCACAAGAATGCGCTGCGGTGCGGCCAGCGCGATGTGGTGCGCGGTGATTTCGGCCAGCCCGGCAGCGCCGAGTGCCTGCCAATCGGCCAGCGGCGTATGGCGCGGCAGCGCGCTGGCCAGATAGGCGTCGTCCGCCGCGATATTCATTGCCGCCAGCATCGCGTCGAGCAGCTTGCCCTGCGGGCCGGACAGCAGGCTGTCCTGGTCCTCGGCCTCGGGTTCGGGGACCAGCACCATCAGCCGCGCACCCGACTTGCCGCGCGGGGGGATTCGCGGCCCCATGCCCCCGGTGTCGAGCGTGGGTTCTTCCAGCCACCATGCGGCAAATTTTTCCAGTGTGGCGGGCCACGCGCCGCGATCGCCGCCGAGTGACGGGGGAGGGGGTGTTTCGGGCGGCGTTGCCACCTGCACCGGCGCTCGCGGTGCCGAGGTCGGCGGTCAGCGGGCTGGGCTCGGTGGACTCGAACCGGTTGACGCCGACGACGACCTCCTCACCCGCCTCGATGCGCGCCCGGCGCCGGGCGTGCGAGGCGACGAGCTCGGACTTCATGTACCCGCCCTCGACGGCCGCCACGGCACCGCCGAGCTCGGCGACCCGGGCCATCTCCTCGCGCGCCCCGGCGAGGAGCTCCTCGACCTTGGCCTCGACGACGACCGACCCCTCGAAGAGGTCGCCGTACTCGAGCAGGTCGGACTCGTAGGCGAGCACCTGCTGGATGCGCAGCGACCACTGCTGGTCCCACGGCCGGGGCAGCCCGAGCGCCTCGTTCCACGCCGGCAGCTGGACGGCCCGGGCGCGGGCGTCCTTGGACAGGGTGACGGCGAGCATCTCGAGGACGATGCGCTGGACGTTGTTCTCGGGCTGGGCCTCGGTGAGGCCGAGCGAGTTGACCTGCACGCCGTAGCGGAACCGCCGCTGCTTCGCGTCCTCGACGCCGTAGCGCTCGCGAGTCACCTCGTCCCAGAGCCGGACGAAGGCGCGCATCTTGCACATCTCCTCGACGAACCGCACCCCGGCGTTGACGAAGAACGAGATCCGCGCGACGACCTCGCCGAACCGCTCCGCCGGCACCTGCCCGGAGTCGCGCACCGCGTCGAGCACGGCGATGGCCGTCGACATCGCGTAGGCCACCTCCTGCACCGGCGTCGCGCCGGCCTCCTGCAGGTGGTAGCTGCAGATGTTGATGGGGTTCCACCGCGGGATCTCGGCGACGGTGTGCGCCACGAGGTCGGTGATGAGCCGCATCGACGGGCCCGGCGGGAAGGCGTAGGTCCCCCGCGACAGATACTCCTTGATGATGTCGTTCTGCGTCGTGCCGGCCAGCGCCCGGACCGCCGCGTGCGGGTCCCGGCCCGCCGTCTCGGCCTGCTCCTCGGCGACAACCTGGTAGAGCGCGAGCAGCCACATCGCGGTGGCGTTGATCGTCATCGAGGTGTTCATCTCGGCCAGCGGGATGCCCTCGAAGAGCGCGCGCATGTCGCCGACGTGCGAGATCGGGACGCCGACCTTGCCGACCTCGCCGCGGGCCAGCGGGTGGTCCGGGTCGTAGCCGGTCTGGGTCGGCAGGTCGAAGGCGACCGAGAGCCCGGTCTGGCCCTTCTCGAGGTTGCGCCGGTAGAGCGCGTTGCTCGCCGCGGCGCTCGAGTGGCCGGCGTAGGTGCGCATGACCCACGGGCGGTCGCGCTCGGGACGCGGTGCGGCGCTGCTCTCGGACATGCCGGGAACGCTAGCCGCGGCCCCGCGCGGGAGGTAGGCGCTTGCGCGGTGAGAGTGCCCACACGTGAGGCCCGCCACGTCGGGCACGTGGCGGCGGGCAGGACGGCATCAGCGGGCGACGGCGAGCATCCCGCGACGGGCGGCCACGGACTCGGCGAGCAGCCCGTGCAGGCGCACCCGGACGAGGAGGCGGCGGGTGCGGTCGTCGGCCGCGATGATGGTCAGCCGGCGCCCCGCGCGCCCCGCCCGGCGGTGCACCTCGAGGAGGAGCCCGAGGGCGCACGCGTCGCCGATGTGGGCCTCGGCGAGGTCGAGGAGGATCGGGTCGCGCCCCTGCGCCACGAGCCGGTGGAGCGTGGTGCGCAGGTCGGCCGCGCTGCGGGCGTCGAGCCGCCCGGCCACGGTGAGGAGCACGCCCCGTCCGTCCTCCTGCTCGGTCATGGTCACACTGGGTGCCCCCCGGTCGGCCACGTCGTGCTCCTCTCCACGTCCGTCGTGTGCCCATATGGACGCACGAGCCCCCCGTCCTGATACACGCGCCACGGTCACGAATCGGCAACGACCGGTCACTGGCACCTTCCTGCCACGACGGTGGCCCGAGGCGGCATCTGACAGGCTGGGCCCATGGTCAACCTCACCCGGATCTACACCCGGACCGGCGACGACGGCTCGACGGCCCTCGGCGACCTCAGCCGCACCCGCAAGACCGACCGCCGGCTCGCCGCCTACGCGGACGTCAACGAGGCCAACGCGGCACTCGGGGTCGCCATCGCCTGCGGCGGCCTGCCGGAGGAGGTGCGCGGCGTGCTGCTGCGGGTGCAGAACGACCTCTTCGACGTCGGGGCCGACCTCTGCACCCCCCTCCAGGAGAGCTACGAGTACCCGCCGCTGCGGGTCAAGGACGCGTGGGTGGCCGAGCTCGAGGCCGACTGCGACCGGTGGCTGGCGCCGCTGGAGAAGCTGCGCTCCTTCATCCTCCCGGGTGGCACCCCGGGCGCCGCGTACCTGCACCAGGCCCTCACCGTCGTGCGCCGGGCCGAGCGCTCGACGTGGTCGGCCATCGAGGAGTACGGCACCGACCCGGGGACCGAGCGCGGGCACGGCGGGGTCAACCCGAGCACCGCGCGGTACCTCAACCGGCTCTCGGACCTGCTCTTCGTCCTCGCCCGCACCGCGAACGTCGACGCCGGAGGCGACGTCCTCTGGCAGCCGGGCGGCGGCCGGGAGGAGGCCCCCCGCCCCTGACCC
>JACXUW010000362.1 GCA_014763705.1 Micrococcales bacterium
GTGGTTGGCGTGCTCGACCGGCTCTCCGTGGGGCCCGAACGCGGTGCGCGCCATCGTCAGCACCGGTCGGGTGCCGCGCAGGCCCAGGCGCCGGCGCTCCTCCGGCGTGGGCATCCGGGCCCCGACGGTCTGGCGCGCGACGACCGGCACGGCTCCCCGCGTGCGCAGGGCGGCGTACAGCCCGGTGGTCTCGAGCTCCTCGGCGGTGAGGTCCGAGAGCTCCGGGGGCAGCCAGTTGTGGAGGACGGCGAGGGGTCGGCCGTCCACCGACCGGAGCCGCACGATGCCGAGCAACGCCGTGTCGGAGGGGAGCTCGAGGGCGGCGGCGGCTTCTTCGTCCCGGGTCACGGCGAGCGAGAGCACGCGCGTCCCCGGGGTGCGTCCGGCGCGGAGCAGGTCGTCGTGGAGGCTCGAGAGCTCAGCGCGGCGGTGCACGCGGGTCGGGGCGACCGTCGTGCCGATGCCCCGCCGCCGCACGAGCAGCCCGCGGTCGACGAGGTCCTGCATGGCGCGGCGGACGGTGGGCCGGGAGAGGCCCAGCCGGCCGGCGAGCACGAGCTCGTTCTCGACGGAGTCGCCCGGTTGCAGGTCGCCGTCGCGCACGGCCGCTCCCAGCTGCTCGGCCAGCTGGTGCCAGAGCGGCACCGGTGACGTGCGGTCGATCCGCACCGGGACCTGTCGCGCCGCCATGGACGGGACTGTACAGCGCGAGACCATCCGTGTCAGTATGTCCTGACAAAGGAGGTCGGATGCGGATCGCACTCGCGGGTGCCGGGCGGATCGGGGCGTTCCACGCCCGCACGCTCGCGTCGCTCGGCGGCGTCGGCGAGCTCCTCCTCGCCGACGTCGACGCCGACCGGGCCGCCCGCGTGGCGGCCGACCTGGGCGTCGCGGCGGTCCCGACGGTCGAGGGCCTCCTCGACCCGCGCGTCGACGCCCTCGTCGTCGCCACCTCCACCCCCGGCCACGCTCCGCTCGTCCGGGCCGCGGTCGCCGCCGGCCTCCCGGTCTTCGTCGAGAAGCCGCTCGCCGCGACGTTGTCCGAGACGGTGGAGCTGGTCCGGCTCGTCGAGGGCGCGGACGTCCCCGTGCACGTCGGCTTCCAGCGCCGCTTCGACACCGGGTACCGCCGGGCCCGGGCGGCCGTCGCCTCGGGCGAGCTGGGCCTCGTCCACACGCTGCGGGCGACCACCTCCGACCGCCGCCCACCCCACCCGGAGTACCTGCCGACCTCGGGCGGGATCTTCCGCGACTGCTCGGTGCACGACGCGGACGTCGTCCGCTTCGTCACCGGCCGCGAGGTGCTCACCGTCCAGGCGGTCGGCGGCACGAAGGGCGAGCCGTTCTTCGCCGCGGCCGGCGACGTCGCCTCGGCCGCGGCGCTGCTGACCCTCGACGACGGCACCATCGCGGTCCTCACCACGACGCGGTACTCCGGCCAGGGCCACGACGTGCGCCTCGAGGTCGTCGGCTCCGAGGCGTCCGTGGCCGTCGGCCTCGACGACAGCCTCGCGCTGCGCTCGCTCGAGGACGGCGTCACCTTCCCCGCCGGTCCGGTGCACGAGGCGTTCATGGACCGCTTCGAGGCCGCGTACCGCGCCGAGCTCACCGCCTTCCTCGACGTGGCCCGCGGCGGGACGCCGAGCCCCTGCACCGTGCGCGACGCGCTCGAGGCGTCGCGGGTCGTCGAGGCCGCCTCCCTCGCGCTCGCCGAGGGTCGCACCGTGCACCTGTCCGAGATCCCCACCACCTGACGGAGGATTCGTCGATGACCACCGCACCCGTCGCCCGGCGCATCGCCGGCGCCCCCATCTCGTGGGGCGTCTGCGAGGTCCCCGGCTGGGGCCACCAGCTGACCCCGGACCTCGTCCTCGCCCAGATGCACGAAGTCGGGCTGGCCGCCACCGAGTTCGGGCCCGACGGCTTCCTCCCCGACGCTCCCGCCGGCAAGGCCGCGACGCTCGCCGCGGCGGGCCTGCGGGCGGTCGGCCAGTTCGTCCCGGTCGTCCTCCACGACCCCGCCGTCGACCCGTTGCCCGCCGTCGAGGAGGCGATGACCGGCCTCGTCGCCGCCGACGCCGGTGTCGTCGTCATCGCGGCGGCCACCGGCGCCGAGGGCTACGACACCCGCCCGGACCTCGACGACGACCAGTGGGCGACCCTGCTGCACCACCTCGACCGGATCAGCGACGCCGCCGCGGCGCGCGGCCTGCTCGCCGCCCTCCACCCGCACGTCGGCACGATGGTCGAGAGCGGCACCGAGACCGAGCGCGTGCTCGCCGGGAGCCGCGTCGCCCTCTGCCTCGACACCGGTCACCTCCTCATCGGCGGTGGCGACCCCGTGGCCGTCGCGGCGCGCCACCCCGACCGGATCGGGCACGTGCACCTCAAGGACGTGCGGCTCGACCTCGCCGACCGGGTGCGCTCCGGCGAGCTGACGTACACCGACGCCGTCGCCGCCGGGATGTACGTCCCGCTCGGCGAGGGCGATGTCGACGTCGCCGCCATCATCGGCTCGCTCGAGTCGGCGGGCTACGCCGGGTGGTACGTGCTCGAGCAGGACACCGTCCTCGCCGGCGACCCCGGCACCACGGGCGTCGACCCCGCGGCGGACGTGCGGGCCTCGGTCGCGCACGTCCTCGCCGTCGCCGACCGGCTCGGGGCGAGCGCGTGAGCGCCCCGGACCTCGTCGCCATCGGCCGCACCGGCGTCGACGTCTACCCGCTCCAGCACGGGGTGGGCCTCGAGGACGTCGACACCTTCCGGAAGTTCCTCGGCGGCAGCGCGACCAACGTCGCCGTGGCGGCGGCTCGGCACGGGCACTCCGCACTCCTCGTGACCAAGGTCGCCGACGACGCGTTCGGACGCTACGTGCGCCGCGAGGCCGAGCGGCTCGGGGTCGACCCCTCGGCGATCGCGGTCCACGACGGCGACGGACCGCCCACACCGGTGACCTTCTGCGAGGTGCACCCCCCGGACCACTTCCCGCTCTCGTTCTACCGCTGGCCCACCGCCCCGGACCTGCTGCTCACCGACGACGACCTGCCGCTCGACGCGATCCGGGCCACCCGCGTCCTCTGGGCCACGGTGACCGGCCTGTCGCAGGAGCCCTCGCGCGGCGCCCACCACACGGCGTGGGCGGCCCGCGGCCGGACCGGGCACACCGTCCTCGACCTCGACTGGCGCCCGATGTTCTGGGCCGACCCCGCCGAGGCGGCCCGTGAGGTCGGCCGCGCCCTCGCCCGGGTGACCGTGGCGGTCGGCAACCAGGAGGAGTGCGGTGTCGCGGTCGGGGAGACCGACCCCCACCGCGCCGCCGACGCCCTGCTCGAGCGTGGCCTCGAGCTCGCCGTCGTCAAGCAGGGCCCGCGAGGGGTGCTCGCCGCGACCGCCGACGAACGGGTCGAGGTCGCGCCCTTCCCCGTCGAGGTGGTCAACGGCCTCGGCGCCGGGGACGCCTTCGGCGGAGCCCTCGTCCACGGGCTCCTCGAGGGCTGGGACCTCGGACGCACGGTGCGCTTCGCCAACGTCGCGGGCGCGATCGTCGCCGGGCGGCTCGAGTGCTCCACCGC
>JACXUW010000363.1 GCA_014763705.1 Micrococcales bacterium
CGTCGGCCAGCCGCTGCTCCGCCGGCCCGCGCCTTCACCCGACGTCCCTGCGCTTCACCCGGGAACGGTTCCGGGGTGAAGCGCGGCCGTATCGGGTGACCCGATACGCGTGAGGTGCAGGGGCCCGGCGCTGGGCGGTCGGACCGGGTCAGGCGGTCGGCTCGACGGTCAGCACGTCGCCGGGCTGGCAGCCGAGGACGTCGCACACCGCCGTCAGCGTGCTGAACCGGATGGCCTTCGCCCGGTCGTTCTTGAGGACCGAGAGGTTGACGACGGTCACGCCCACCGCCTCGGCGAGGGCCGCGAGGGTCATCCCGCGCTCCTCGAGCAGCCGGTCGAGGTGGCAGACGACGCGGTGCGGCTCGTCGACCGGCATCAGACGAGGCCCGCGACGTCGTCGCGCAGCCGCCCACCGAGCTTGAACGCCTCGGCGAGGAGGGCCACGACGGTGCCCGCGAGGACCGGCACCCACGGCAGGTCGAGGACGAGGACGACGAGGTCCGGCCCGAGCCGGGTCAGGGCCGCCGCGTCGACCGAGGCCCGGCCGAACCACACCGCCGGCAGCGCGATGGCGACGAGGCCGGCGAGCACCCGCAGGCGGGTGACGTTGGCCGGGCGGAACGGGTCGCCGGCCGCGACGTCTCGCATGACCCGCAGGACGAGCCATCCGGCCCCGAGGACGACCGCACTGAGCGCGAGCCCGAGGAGGAGGTCGACGACGCGCACGGTCGTCCCGGGGTCGGGGACCAGGGCGGTGACGGACCCGTCCTCGTGCCGCACCCCGAGCGCGTCCAGCGCGGGCACACGGACCCGTCCGGCGTACCCGACCGGCATCGGGTCCCCACCGACCCACCGCGCGGCCGGTTGCACGACCTGGACGACGACGGTGACGACTCCCACGAGGCCGACGAGCAGGGCCAGCCCCCACCGGTCGGACCGTCCGAAGGCGAACAGGTCGCGGCGGTGGTGGGTGGTGGCGCTCATGGCGTCCTCCTCGTATCGAGAGTCGATGTGTTATCGAAAGACGATATGGATATCGACTCTCGATGTCAACGCCCGGGTCGGCGTCGCGCGGGGCAGGATGGGGGCATGAGCGACCAGTCCCGCACCGACCGCGACCCCGCCGACGACGACGCGGGCCGAGCCGTCCCCGCCACCGTCGTGGGCGACCCCGACCGCGTCGTCGTCGTGACCCCCGAGGGGATGGGTGTCGCGCCGCGGCCGGCGGAGGGCGAGGAGCACGAGCACGACGAGGCCGCCCGCAACCCCGCCGACCTCGTCGAGCAGCCGGCCAAGGTGATGCGCATCGGCTCGATGGTCAAGCAGCTGCTCGAGGAGGTCCGCAGCGCTCCCCTCGACGAGCGCGGCCGGGCCCGCCTCGCCGCCATCCACGACCGCTCGATCGCCGAGCTCAAGGACGGCCTCGCCCCTGAGCTCGTCGCCGAGCTGGAACGGATCGCGTTGCCGTTCAAGGACGCCGAGCCGTCGGACGCCGAGCTGCGCATCGCCCAGGCCCAGCTCGTCGGCTGGCTCGAGGGCCTCTTCCACGGCATCCAGACCGCGCTCGTCGCCCAGCAGATGGCCGCCCAGGCCCAGCTGCAGCAGATGCGCGCCCTGCCGCCCGGGATGCAGCCCGGGCGCGGGCACGGCCCGGCCGGGCCCGGTGGGATGCCGGTGCCGCAGCAGCACCCGGGGGAGCCGGGTCACGCCGAGGGCACCGGCCAGTACCTCTAGGCCGGGTCCTCGCGGCGCGGCAGCCGCAGCGCGAGCCACAGCCCCGGCAGGGCCGCCAGGGCGACCACACCGAGCGCGACGCGGGGCATCCCGACGAACGGCTGGACCGCGAGGACGAGCAGCACCCCGCCGAGGTTGCCGGCGAGGAGGAGGAACGCCGTCGCGGTGCCGGAGCGGGCGACCCCCACGTGCGCCTCGGACCACTCGAGCGCCACCGGGAGCCCGGCGAGGAGGACGAACCCGAGCACGGCGAGCAACCCCCCCGCGACGACGGGCGTGTTCAGGAACACGAGCAGGACGAACACCGCACCGGTGCAGGCGGTCGCCACGGCGAGGAGGGTCCGCCGGTGTCCGCGTGCGGCGGCCGGCCCGGGGAGCACGGCCGCCCCGAGGATGCCGGCGACCGTGGTGACGGCGATCAGCGGGCCGCCCACCCCCGGGTGCCCCAGGCCGGCCATCACCGGGTCGAGCCAGGTGGCGACGGCGTTGAAGACCCCGACGCCGACGAGGAGGAGCCCGGCGAGCCGCCAGAGCAGCGGTTCGTGCCGGAGCCAACGCAGCCCGTGGGCGTCGCGGTGCGCCACCGGGGCGACGACGGCGACCCGCAGCATCACGAGGAGGAGGACCGAGCCGACGACCGCGAGGACGGCGTGGGCGGTGAGCAGCCGCGGCAGCCCGCCGGCCGCGACGAGGGGGGCGCCGCCGAGGGCGCCGACGAGCACCCCGACGAACTGTGCCGCGCTGCCGACGGCGATGGCCACGGTGCGCTCGCGCGGCGGGAAGCAGCGGGCGGCGAGCGTCGTCGTCGCCGTGAGGACGAGCGGCTGGGCCACCGAGGCGAGGAGCTGACCGGCCAGCTGCCACCCGTACGACGAGGTGTCGACGAGCCGGACGAGGGCGCCGGCGACGGTGCACAGGGCACCGGCGGTGAGTGTCGCGTGCAGGCCGCGGTCGACGAACCGCCCTGCTGGGAGGGCGAGCACGACGAAGAGCAGCGGGTTGACGACGGCGAGGTCGCCGACGAGGCCCTCCGACACCCCGAGCGCGCGGGCCGACTCGACGGTCACCGGCGCGAAGGTCAGCCAGAGCACCTGGGTCGTGGCGACGACGAGCGAGAACGCGGCGAGCAGCCCCCACCGGCTCGCCGTGAAGCGGGTCGGCACGGCGTCGACGACCTCGACCTCGGTCACGTCGGGTCCTCCTCGGGGTGCGGGTCCGCGCCCAGCGTCCGGAGCGGGGAGAGCCAGCCGAAGCCCGCGGCGAGCACCCCGACCGACACGACGCCGACGATGGCTCCGCGGGTGCCGACGAGGGCCGCCAGCGCACCGGCACCCAGCGCGCCGACCGTCCACCCGACGCCGAACGAGAGCATCCGCCCGGCCGTGTTGACCCGTCCGAGCAGCGGCTCGGGCGTGGCCATCTGGCGGTAGGTCATCGAGGTGAGGAGGACCGACTGGTAGCCGATTCCCCACAGCACCATCGCGACGACCGACACCGTCCAGGACGCGGTCATGGCCACGACGAGCCCCGCGGCCGCCGCCAGCGGGAGGGCGAGCAGGGTCGCCCGGCTCGTCGAGACGCGACGGTGGAGGCGCGGCGTGAGCGTCGCGGCGAGGATCCCGCCGATCCCCCAGGCGGCGAAGACGGCACCGAACCGCCATCCGCTCGTGCCGACCCCGAGGAGCCGGTCGGCGTACGGCACCGAGAGGGCCATGAACCCGGCGCCGGAGAGCGAGAGGAGGAAGCCGACGACGGTCTGCGAGCGCACGCCCGCGTGCGCGACGAGGAACCGCAGCCCGGTGGCCACCTCGTCGACGAGGGCGCGGGGCCGCAGCGG
>JACXUW010000364.1 GCA_014763705.1 Micrococcales bacterium
AGACCGCCCAGCAGGCCGCCGACTTCGAGAAGACCCTCGGCGAGCGCCGGGAGGCCTCGGCCGCGGAGTTCAACGCCCAGATGGCCAAGCAGGACGAGGCCCTCGCCGCCGTCCAGGAGCGCGCCGACCTGCTCGCCCGGGAGGCCGAGGAGGACCACGCGGCCAAGACCGGCGAGGCGGCCCGGGTGCTCGAGTCCGCCCGCACCGAGGCCGCCCAGATCGTCCGCACCGCCAAGGAGCAGGCCGACCGCGTGCGGCGCGACTCCGAGCGCGAGCTCGCCGCCGCCACGGCCCGCCGCGACAGCATCACCGCGCAGCTGTCCAACGTCCGCAACATGCTCGCCACGCTCGGTGGGCCGGCGGCCGCCGAGGCCATCGCCGGCCACGACGACGAGCCGGTGGCCGAGGACGTCGTCGACGAGCCCGTCGCCGAGGACACCATCGAGCCCACCGAGGACGCGACCGTCGTCGAGGACGGCGCCGAGCCCACCGAGGACTCCGACGCCTCCGACGCCGACGAGGTCGACGAGGTCGACGCCGAGGAGGAGGTCGACGAGGAGGTCGAGCCCGAGGACGAGGTCGACGCGGACCTCACCGACGAGGCCGCCGCCGAGGAGCAGCCGACGGCGAAGGCCGGCTCGCGCCGCTGACCGGGGCCCCACGCACCCCGACGAACGACGAGAACATGCCGTCGCCCAGGACCGGGTGACGGCATGTTCTCGTCTCTCGACCGGGGAGGCCGGACGGTCAGAGGAGGTCGGTGACGACGTCCCAGACGGCGCCGGCGACGACGTCCTTGCTCGCGGGGCCGACGTCGAGGACGGCGTCGGTCCCGCGCCGCAGCACGTGGACGGTGTTCTCGTCCTTGCCGAAGGTCACGTCGGCGCCGACCTCGTTGACGACGAGGACGTCGCAGCTCTTGCGGGCGAGCTTGGCCCGGCCGTGCTCGAGCACGCTTCCCGACGCGTCACCGGTCTCGGCGGCGAACCCGACGACGACCGGGGACGACGCCCCGGCCCGCGCGGCGACGAGCCCGGCGAGGATGTCGGGGTTGCGCACGAGCGGGACGGCCGGCACCGACTCGTCCGGCGCGCCGTCGGCGCCGACGGCGTGGGTCTTCTTGATCTTGTGCTCGGTGTAGGTCGCGGGCCGGAAGTCGGCCACGGCCGCCGCCATGACGACGACGTCGGCGTCGGCGAGCTCGGCGCGCACCGCGGCCTCCATCTCGAGCGCCGTCTCGACCGGCACGACCCGCACGCCGGCGGGCGCCTCGAGACCGGCGGCCGACACGAGGACGACCTCGGCGCCGCGCTCGGCGGCGGTCCGGGCCAGGGCGTACCCCTGCTTGCCGGAGGACCGGTTGCCGAGGAAGCGCACCGGGTCGAGGGGCTCGCGGGTGCCGCCGGCGGTGACGACGACCCGGCGCCCGGCCAGCGGCCCGCGTGGCGCGGCCGCCGACGGGGTCCCGCTCCCCCGGGCCAGCTCGCGGCGGCACACCTCGAACAGCTCCTCGGGCTCGGGCAGCCGCCCGGGACCGCTGTCGCGGCCGGTGAGACGACCGGAGGCCGGCGGCACGACGTGGACACCCCGCTCGGAGAGCGTCGCGATGTTCGCCTGCGTCGCGGGGTGCTCGTACATCTCGGTGTGCATGGCGGGGGCCATGACGACCGGGCAGCGGGCGGTGAGGAGGACGTTGGTCAGCAGGTCGTCGGCCTGGCCGGTGGCCGCCCGCGCCAGCAGGTCGGCGGTGGCGGGCGCGACGACGACGAGGTCGGCCTCCCGGCCGATGCGCACGTGCGGCACCTCGGTGATGTCGGACCACACGTCGGTGTGGACCGGCTTGCCGGACAGCGCCGCCCACGTCGCCTCACCGACGAAGTGCAGCGCCGACGCCGTCGGCACGACGTCACCGTCGTGCCGACGGCGTCGGTGAGCAGCCGCAGGAGCGAGCAGGCCTTGTACGCCGCGATGCCCCCGGCCACCCCGAGGACGACCTTCACGTCGGTCAGCCCTCGGACGGCTCGTCGGTGGGCTCGGAGGTGAGCAGGCCCTCGTTGATCTCGCGCAGCGCGATGGACAGCGGCTTCTCGTGGACCTCGGAGTCGACGAGCGGGCCGACGTACTCGAGGAGGCCCTCCTGGAGCTGCGCGTAGTAGGCGTTGATCTGCCGGGCCCGCTTGGCGGAGTAGAGGACGAGGGCGTACTTGGAGTCGGCCTGCTCGAGGAGCTCGTCGATCGGCGGGTTGGTGATGCCGATGGGGTTCGCCGTGGTTCCGGACACGCGTCAGTCTCGTTTCGTTGCGGGGACGGGGGTTCGCGTCCATGATACGAGTTCCTCCGCCGCCCGCCGAACGTCGTCGTTGACGACGGTGACGTCGAACTCCTCCGCGGCGGCCAGCTCGACCCGTGCGGTGTCCAGCCGTACGGCCCGTTCCTCGGCGTCCTCGGTGCCGCGACCGACCAGCCGGCGGACCAGCTCCTCCCAGCTCGGCGGGGCGAGGAAGACGAAGAACGCGTCCGGCATCGAGGCCCGCACCTGGCGTGCACCCTGCAGGTCGATCTCGAGGAGGGCGGGGCGCCCCGTGGCGAGGACCTCCTCGACCGGCCCGCGCGGCGTGCCGTAGCGGGCCCGGCCGTGGACGACGGCCCACTCGAGGAGCTCGCCGTCGGCGACCATCTCGTCGAAGCGCTCGTCGGAGACGAAGTGGTAGTGGACGCCGTCGACCTCGCCCGGCCGCGGCCGGCGGGTCGTGACCGAGACCGAGAGCCAGACCTCGGGATGGTGCTCGCGGACGTACGCGGCGAGGGTCCCCTTGCCGACCGCGGTGGGTCCGGCGAGGACGGTGAGGCGGGAGCGGCCCCTCACTGCCGCCCGAAGCGGTCGAGGAGGGCGGAGACCTGGTTCTGGCCGAGGCCCCGCACGCGCCGGCTCTCGCTGATGCCGACCTCCTCCATGATCTGGCGGGCCCGGACGCGGCCGACGCCCGGCATCGACTCGAGGAGGGCCGAGACGCGCATCTTGCCGATGACGTCGTCACGCTTGCCGTCCTCGATGACGCCACCGAGGGAGGCGCCACCGTGCTTGAGCCGGTTCTTCACCTCGGCTCGCTGGCGTCGGGAGGCGGCGGCCTTCTCGAGGGCCGCCGCGCGCTGTTCTTGGGTGAGCGGAGGAAGTGCCACGGATGCGTCCTTGCTGTCGCTGCGGATGCTGGCTGCTCAACACCCGGCGGTACGCCGCCGACTCTACCGGTCCGGCCGGTCCGGTTGCGTCAGGCCCCGGCCGCCTCGACGAGCGTGGCGAGCTCGTCCGCGGCGCGCCGGGCGGCCCCCCGGAGCGCGGCCGGGTCCGGGCCGGCACCGAGCACCTCGCGCGAGCTGTTGCCGAGCACCTGGGGCAGGGCGTCGCCGAAGGTCGCGCGCAGCCCCTCGGGGGTCCCGCCCTGGGCCCCGAGCCCCGGGGCGAGGAGTGGGGCGGCCGACCCGGCGAGGTCGAGACCGAGGTCGTGGACGGCGCTGCCGACCGTCGCGCCGACGACCATCCCCACCGAGCCGAGGGCGCCCTCGGC
>JACXUW010000014.1 GCA_014763705.1 Micrococcales bacterium
CCGCCGGTCACCGGGTGGTCGGCGAGGAAGACGACGGCCTCGCCGCCGGGCGGCAGCTGGACGGCGCCGCGGACCATCCCCTCGCTCGGCAGCTCGACGTCCCGGTGGGCCGCGACGCGCTCGACCGGCGCGCCGGTGGGGCGCAGCCGCACCCCGACCCGGTCGCTGTCCGGGCCGACGACCCAGGCAACGCGGGTCACCGCGTCGAGGCCGCCCACCCAGCGGCTCCGCGGTCCCGGCAGCGCGTCGAGGACCACCTCACCGTCCGGTGGCGACGGGACGGCGGCGTGGTCGACGTGTGGGAAGGAGGCCGGCGCCGGTCCGACCGCCAGCACGTCCCCGACGGCGAGCGGCGCCGGTCCGGTGCCGGAGAGGGTGTCCGTGGAGCGCGAGCCCAGCACGCGCGGCAGGTCAAGGCCACCCCGCACACAGAGGTAGGTCCGCAGCCCGGATGTCGGTGTGCCGAGGGCGAGCTCGGCGCCGTCCGACAGCTCGAGGACCGCCGCGTGGGGGACCGGTCGGCCGTCGAGCACGGCGGGGGCCGGCGCGCCGGTGAGGGTGACGACGACGCGAACACGGGTCCGGACGGCCAGCCCGCCGAGGAGGCACTCGACCGCGGCGGGGGAGTCCCCGTGCCCGAGGAGCCGGCAGCCGAGCCGGTACGCAGCGCGGTCGGCGGCACCGGATCGGCCCACGCCGACGGCGGCCAGACCCGGCCGGCCCCCGTCCTCGACGAGCGCCAGCGGCCCGGTGCGGAGGACCTCGAGGGCGGCCGGCCTCACGCGGGGTCCTCGGCCACGAACTGCACGACGGAGCCCGGCTGGAGCAGTGCCGGAGGCTCGCGGTCCGGTTGCCAGAGAACGGCATCCGTCGAGCCGATGAGTTGCCAGCCGCCGGGCGACGGTCGCGGGTAGACGCCCGAGAACTCGCCGGCGAGGCCCACCGCGCCGGCCGGCACCGAACCGCGCGGCGCGTCGCGACGCGGCACCCGCAGCCGGGGGTCGCCGCCGACGAGGTACGCGAAGCCCGGCGCGAACCCCCCGAAGGCCACTCGCCAGGGTGTGCTCGTGTGCGCTGCGACGACCTCGCCGCGCGACAGCCCGGTGAGCCGGGCCACCTCGCCGAGGTCCGGTCCGTCGTAGCGCACCCGCACCTCGGCGGTCGTCCCGCCGCTGGTGGCGCTCGGGCGGCCGGGGTCCGTCGCGGCCGGGGTCCGGGCCAGGTCGAGCACGGCGCTGCGCAGGTCCGCCGGGTCGACCCGCTCGCCGGAGAGCAGCAGCGTCCGGGCGCCCGGGACGACGTCCTCGACGGCTGCCCAGGCACCGGCACCCTCACTCACCCGCTCCCGGGCCGCGGCGGCGAGCGCGAGCACCGCGTCGAGGTCGGCGAGCTCGACGAGGACGGCGTGCTCGCCTGCGGGGAGCACGCCGAGCGGTCGCCCGGGCGTGTTCACGGACCGGCGAACGGCCGCAGGCCGACCCCCGCGTGGGCGAGGGCGTCGCGGACCGCCGTCGCGACGGCCACCGCTCCCGGGGTGTCGCCGTGGACGCACACCGAGTCCGCGGCGATCGTGACGTCCGTGCCGTCGACCGCCGTGACCCGGCGCTCCCGCACCATCCGGACCACGCGGTCGGCCACCTCCGCCGGGTCGGTGACGAGCGCTCCCGGCTCCCGACGCGACACGAGCCGGCCGTCGGCGTCGTACCCGCGGTCGGCGAACGCCTCGGCGACCGTCGGCAGGCCCTCGGCGGCTGCTGCGGCGAGCAGGGCCGACCCCGGCAGGCCGAGGAGAGGCAGCGACCGGTCGTACGCGGCGACCGCGGCGACGACCGCCGCGGCCTGCGCCTCGTCGACAGCAACCGTCGTGTAGAGCGCACCGTGCGGCTTGACGTACCGCACCCTGGTCCCCGTCACCCGGCACATCGCCTCCAGGGCGCCGAGCTGGTAGAGCACGTCGGCAGTGAGGTCCTCCGGCGCGACGTCGATCCGGCGCCGTCCGAAGCCCGCGAGGTCGTGGTACCCGACCTGGGCGCCGACGACCACACCCCGCTCGGCGGCGCGGGCGACGGTGCGGCGCAGCGTGGTCGCGTCGCCGGCGTGGAAGCCGCACGCGACGTTGGCGCTCGTGACGACCTCGAGCATCGCGTCGTCGTCCCCGAGCACCCAGGCCCCGAAGGACTCGCCGAGGTCGGCGTTGAGGTCGATGACGGGCGTCACGACGCCGACGCTACCGTCCGGGTCCCCGAGCCCGCCTAGGCTGGGCCCATGAGCGCCGCGGACCACCCCCTCGCCACCGCGAAGTACGCCTCCCTGACGACCTTCCGGCGCAACGGCACCCCCGTCGCGACGCCGGTCTGGGTCGCACCGGCGCTCGACGGGAGCGACCGGCTCGTCGTCATCACCGTCGACGCCACCGGCAAGACCAAGCGGCTCGGCCACACGAGCCGGGTCGAGGCGCGCCCGTGCGACCTGCGAGGTCGGGTCGACGACGGGGCGCCCACCTACCGCGGCGACGCCGTCGTCGTGCGGTCCCCGGAGGAGGTCGCGCGGGTCCGGTCGGCCGTGGTGGCCAAGTACGGTCTGCCGGCGCGGTTCTCCGACCTCGTCGAGAAGGTCACCGGGCTGGTCGGCCTTCGCAGGGCCCCGCGGGCCGGCATCCTCCTCGACCTCGGCCGCGACCCGGTCGCCTGACGCCGGACGCGCGAACGCCGCCCGGCGGGGAGCCGGACGGCGTTCGATGTGCGCCTCACGGCGCGGGGGTCTCGGGTCAGCCGAGGACGGTGATGTTCGCCGCCTGCGGGCCCTTGGGACCCTGCGTGGTCTCGTACTCGACCTTGGCGTTCTCGTCGAGCGAGCGGTAGCCGCTCGAGTTGATCGCCGAGTAGTGGGCGAAGACGTCGGCGGAGCCGTCGTCGGGGGCGATGAAGCCGAAGCCCTTCTCGGCGTTGAACCACTTCACGGTGCCAGTAGCCATGGGATGGCCTTTCTCTCTGAGCGAGGACCCCACGACTGTCGTGGGGCCCGGCGTTGGTGATGCCTGGTACGTACCTCTGCTCAGAAAGCTGCTCGGTCCCGTCAGGACCGGTTCTGCCACTACTTCACAACGGAAAGCTCAACAACGAGGTCGAGCCTACCCGGTCGGGCTCGCGTCAGCTCACCGCGTCCCGGCGACGAGACGTCCCAGCGCCCACCGGGCGACCGGGGCGTAGCCCACGACGACCGGCCACGGGCCACGGACCACGGCCCACGCGGTGCTGCCGCCGCTCGCGGCGCCCGGCCCGTCGGGCCCGCCCACGGGCTCCACACCGTGGTCGAAGGAGACGCGCAACGGACCGGAGCGGACCGACCACGACCACGTCCGGGCGGCGGGGTCGACGGCGTCGACGGTGAAGACGGCGACCAGCCCGCCCGGACCGCGGACCCGGCCGTGCGTCCCGGCCCGGACCACCTCGTGGGGGTAGTCGACCTCGCGCACCTGGGGCGCCCACGCCGGCCAGCGCCGCGGCTCGGTGTAGCGGGCCCAGGCGTGCTCGGGCGGGAGGTCGCCGGTGGCCGAGACGCGCATCGAGCCGTCGAGGATGGACACCGCGCCATCGTCCCAGACGGTGTGGCCAGGCCGGCCGGCCCGCTGTGCTGTGATGCTCCGGTGGAGGAGATGGGTGCCGGGCACGGCGCGGTCGTCACCGGCACCGACCTGCTCGTCGACGGCGGGTTCACCGCGTGGTGAGGCGCACCCGGCGCCTGCGGGTGGTCTTCCCGCACCAGCTCTTCGAGTCGCTGCTCGACGAGCCGGCCGGCACCCGGTTCGTGCTCGTCGAGGACGACCTGCTCTTCCGCCAGCAGCCGTTCCACGCGCAGAAGCTCGTGCTCCACCGGGCGTCGATGCGTCTCTTCGCGAAGAGGTTGCGGGAGAGCGGGTTCGACGTCGACGTCATCGAGACGGACGCCCGGCGCACGACCCGGACCCGGCTCGCCGAGCTGCTCGCCGAGGCCGCTCCGGAGGAGGTGCGGCTGCACGACGTCGTCGACGACTGGCTGCTGCGCGACGTCCGCCGGGCCTTCCGCGAGGCGCACCTCGACCTCGCGCCCGAGGACGTCGAGGAGACCCCGAACTTCCTCACGACGCGCCCCGACCTGGCCGAGTGGTTCGGCGGGCACCGGGCCCGGATGCAGACCTTCTACCAGTGGCAGCGGCAGCGGCTCGACGTCCTCGTCGAGGGTCCGGGGCACGACCGGCCGGTCGGCGGACGGTGGTCGTTCGACACCGAGAACCGGAAGAAGCTGCCGAAGCACCATCCGGTGCCGGAGCGGCGCGCGCTCGACCGGCTGCCCGAGGTCGAGGAGGCCATCGGGTGGGTCGCCGAGGCCTTCCCCGACGCACCGGGCCGCGCCGACACCTTCGACTGGCCGGTCACCCACGAGCAGGCACGGGTGGGGTTGCGCGAGTTCGTCGACGAGCGCCTCGTCGAGTTCGGGCCGTACGAGGACGCGGTCTCCACGCGCCACCCGTTCGTCTTCCACGCGGCCATCACCCCGGCCCTCAACTGCGGCCTGCTCGACCCGCGCGAGGTGCTCGACACGGTCCTCGACGCCGCCCACGGACAGGACGTCGAGCTCCCCTCGCTCGAGGGGTTCGTCCGCCAGCTCATCGGCTGGCGGGAGTACGTGCGGGCGACCTACCACCTGTACGGGCGGCGGATGCGCAGCTCGAACCACTTGCGGCACACCCGGTCCCTGGCGGCTGGGTGGTGGCACGGCACGACCGGCCTCGACCCGGTCGACCACGTCGTGCGCGGCGTCCTCGAGCGCGGGTACGCGCACCACATCGAGCGGCTCATGGTCCTCGGCAACGCGATGTGCCTGCTGCGCACCGATCCCGACGAGGTCTACGAGTGGTTCACGGCCCTCTTCGTCGACGCCTACGACTGGGTCATGGTCCCCAACGTGTACGCCATGTCGCAGTTCGCCGCCGGCACCGGCATCACGACCAAGCCGTACGTGTCCGGCAGCAACTACCTCAGGAAGATGACGGACTTCGGCACCGGCGAGTGGCGCGAGGACTGGGACGCCCTCTACTGGGGCTTCGTCGAGCACCATCGCGAGGTCTTCGAGGGCAACGTTCGCTCGCGGATGGTCACCCGCACCTGGGACGGGATGGACGGTGACCGGCGCGAGGAGCTGCTCCGCCTCGTCGACCCCTCGATGGACCGTTCGCTCGCGGACGAGCGCGTCGGCGACCGTCCGGCGTGCATCCTCGTCGTCGGGGTCAACGGCACCGGCAAGACGACCACCGTCGGCAAGCTCGCCCGGGTGCTCGTCGCCGAGGACAAGGACGTGGTCCTCGGCGCCGCCGACACCTTCCGTGCCGCCGCCGCCGACCAGCTCGAGACCTGGGGCGGACGCGTCGGGGTGCCGACGGTCCGGTCGGACCGCGAGGGTGCCGACCCCGCCGCCGTGGCCTTCGACGCCGTCCGGACGGCCGCCGAGATGGAGGCCGACGTCGTGCTCGTCGACACCGCCGGCCGGCTGCAGAACAAGGTCGGCCTCATGGACGAGCTCGGCAAGGTCAAGCGGGTCATCGAGAAGCAGAGCCCCGTCGACGAGGTGCTCCTCGTCCTCGACGCGACGACCGGCCAGAACGGCATGAGGCAGGCCGAGGTGTTCGCCGAGGTCGTCGGCATCACCGGCATCGTCCTCACCAAGCTCGACGGCACCGCGAAGGGCGGCATCGTCGTCGCCGTGCAGCGGGCCCTCGGGGTGCCGGTCAAGCTCGTCGGGCTCGGCGAGGGCCCGGACGACCTCGCGCCGTTCGACCCCGAGGCCTTCGTGGACGCGATCCTCGACTGACGCTCGCCGGGACGCCGCGAGGGGTCGACCCCGCAGTCCCGGCAGGTGTGCCCCGATGTCCCTTCTCCGCGGGACACCGGGCCCGACACGGTGTGGTCATCGACGCGACAGGGGTCGCGTCCCGACCCGAAGGCAGCACGATGACCACCCACGTCACCACCCACAACCCGGTCCGCTCCGACCTCGCCCCCGAGGCCGGACCCGCGACCACCGAGAACGCCGACACCCCGTCGCGGCTCTGGAGCATCGCCGGCATCGGTGCCGGCGTCGCCGCCCTCGCGGCCGGAGTGAGCGCCGGCATGATCGACCCCGTGTACGACGAGACGCTGCGCGGCGACGCGGAGGGCATCCTCCAGAAGCTGACCACCTTCGTCCCGCACATCGCCGTGTTCCAGGTGACGGCCAGCATCGCCGCGGTGCTGTTCGTCGTCTTCGGCCTGGGGCTGGCCCGCCGGCTCCGGGTGGCCCTCCCGGTGGGGCACCTGGCCCCGGCGGCGGCCGCGGCCGGGCTCGTCGGCACCGCCGTCGTGCTCGTCATGGGCAGCGCCCTCAACACGGAGTTCCTCGCCGTGGCCACGAAGCCGGAGATCGCGGTGCCCGAGGCGGCCGCCTTCTACAACCACTGGACGGGCACCGTGCCCGGGTGCTGGCTGCTCGTCGGCCTCTCCGCCCTGGCCGTCCACGCGGCCGCCCGGGCCGGTGGAGTGCCTCGCTGGCCCGGCCGCACCGGCCTGGTCCTCGGCGGTCTGACGCTGCTCGTCGGCACGCTCCCCGTGCAGTACATGGCCGGGCTGACCGGCCTGGTCTGGCTGCTCGTCACGGCGATCGGCTTCCACGTCGGCGACCGCGGGTTCCGGCGCGGCCGATGAGCGACACCGTCGCGCGCGACGCCGGTTCGGCCCCCACCGGGCCGGACCGGCGTCATGATGTGCCCGTGACCGAGGAGGTGGCGGCGACCACGGGGCGGGCGGCCCGCCCCGACGTCGTCGTGACCGCCCTGGTCCTCTCCCTCGGCATCGCCTGCCTCGTCGCGACCGTCCTCGTCGCGGTGCGCACGTCCGGCCGGCCGCGGCTGTGGACGCTCGGGGAGGGGATCACCGCCGGCAGCGGCCTGGGCACCGCCGTGTCCGGCGCCGTCATGTGCGTCTTCGCGGCCGTCGTCCTCCGCCGCGGCGGGCACCGCACCGTGGGGCTGGTGCTCGGCGGCGCGGGGCTGTTCTGGGCGACCGACGGGCTGGCCGACGGCTGGGTCTCCCTCGGCCTGGTCAGCCCGGCCCCCCTCCCCGGGATGACCTTCGCCGGGTGGTACCTCCTGCGGTTCACCTCGCTCCTGCCAGCCACCCTCGTCCTGCTGCCGCTCGTCTTCCCGGACGGGCGCTTCCTGCCCGGCTGGTGGGGACGCGCGAGCCGCGCCTGCATGGCCGTGATGGTCGGGTCGGCCGCCCTCTTCGTCGTCCTGCCGGACGACACCCGTGTCGTCGGGCGGCTGCCGCCCGGCTACGACCGCGACTGGGGCGTCCTGGGCGCCCTCGACGGGCTCGGTGACCCGACGCCGGTCGTCTTCCGGGTGCTCACCGTCGTCGCCCTCGCCGTCCCGGTCGGTGTCGTCACCCACCGGTACCGGCACTCCACCGGGCGCCGGCGGGACCAGATGCGCTGGCTGCTGTGGGGCGCGCTGGTCACGGCGGTGGCCGTCCTCGTCACGGCCGTCGTCCCGCTCGGCCCGCTCGAGGACGCCGTGTTCTTCGGCATCGTCACCCTCCTTCCCGCGTGCCTGACCATCGCCGTCGTGGACCCGCGGCTCGTCGCCATCGACGAGCTGCTCGGACGGACCGCGCTGCTCGCCCTCGTCGGCGTGGTCCTCGTCGCCGTCGACCTCGCGACCGTCGCGGGGCTGACCGCACTCCTCGGCGACTCGCTCGAGGAGCCGCAGGTGGTCGTCGTCGTCCTCCTCCTCACCGTCGTCCTGTACGGCCCACTGCGGCAACGGGTCTCGCAGGTGGTCCGGCGCCTGATGCTGGGCCGGGGTGACCGCTACGACGCCGTTGCCGGCCTCGCGTCGACCCTCGAGACGGCGGACGAGGGCGCGGGCCAGCTCGCGGCCGTGGCCCGGGCGGTCGCCGACGCGTTCGGCGTGGGGTTCGTGGCGGTCGAGGTCGAGCGGGGCCACGGGGAGCGGCTCGTCGCCACCCACGGCGTCCGACCGGCGCAGACGCGGACCCTGCCGATCTCGTACCGCGACACGGCCGTCGGACACCTGGTCCTCCCGGCCCGTGGCGTCCGCAGCCGGCTGACCCGGGCCGACGAGCAGCTGCTCGGGGACCTCGTGCGGCAGGCCGCGACGGCCGCCCGCTCCAGCCGGCTCGCCGAGGAGCTCCAGGACAGCCGCGAACGGCTCGTCACCGCCCGCGAGGAGGAGCGGCGCCGCATCCGCCGGGACCTCCACGACGGGCTGGGACCGGCGCTCAGCGGGGCCGTCTTCCAGCTCGAGTCGGCCCGGCTCCTCGTCGACCGCGACCCGGTGGCGGCCAAGGACCAGGTCGCCGCGGCGAGCGGGCACCTGCAGGAGGTCGTCGCGGACGTGCGCCGGCTGGTCCACGACCTGCGGCCGCCCGCGCTCGACGACCTCGGGCTCGTCGGGGCGCTGCGGCAGCAGGGGGCACGGCTCGACCCGCCGGCGACGGTGCTCGCCGAGGAGCTGCCGCCGCTGCCCGCGGCCGTCGAGGTCGCCGCGTTCCGGGTCGCGAGCGAGGCGATGACCAACGTCGCCCGGCACGCCCGGGCGAGGACGTGCACCGTGCGGCTCGCCGCGACCGGCGGTGAGCTGCGGGTCGACGTCACCGACGACGGGGTCGGGATCGCCCCGGACTCGCAGGCGGGCGTGGGGCTCGTCGGCCTGCGCGAGCGCGCGGCCGAGCTCGGCGGCACGAGCGAGGTCACCTGCCCCGCCGCGGGTGGCACCGTGGTCACCGTCCGGCTGCCCCTGAGGAGGGACCCATGACGATCCGCGTCGTCGTCGTCGACGACCACCGCATCGTGCGGGAGGGACTGTCCGCCCTGCTCGGTGCGCTGGACGACACCGAGGTCGTCGGCACCGCCGAGGACGGCCGCGACGCCGTCCACGTCGTCGCCGAGGCGGCCCCCGACGTGGTCCTCATGGACATCCAGATGCCCCACCTGGACGGGATCGAGGCGACCCGGATGATCACCGGGCGTCAGGACGTCCGGGTCGTCATGCTGACGATGAACGAGGACGACGAGACGGTGCTCGCGGCGATGCGCGCGGGCGCCTCCGGCTACCTGCTCAAGGGGTCCGGCGCCGCCGAGGTCCAGAACGCGGTCCGGGCGGCGGCCGCCGGCGGCATGGTCTTCGGGGCCAGCCTGGCGAGCAGGGTCTCGTCGTACTTCGCCGGGATGCAGCCGCCCACGAAACCCGTCGCGACGCCCTTCCCCGAGCTGTCCGACCGGGAGCGCGAGGTCCTGGAGCGGCTGGCTGCGGGCAAGTCGAACGACGCGATCGCGGCCGAGCTGTTCGTGTCGAACAAGACCGTCCGCAACGCCGTCTCCGGGATCTACGCCAAGCTGCACGCCGCGGGACGGGCCGAGGCGATCGTCGCCGCGCGCGAGGCGGGCTTCGGCCGGGGCTGACCCGTCACCGGTGGCCCGCCGGGCGTCGCGCCGGGCGTCGCGCCGGTCTCACGATGCGGGACCTGCCCGGTGCCGAAACGCGATGCTTACCGGGCAGCGGTTCCCGAAACGTCGGCGAAACACGACACGGCGCACGGTGAAACCTCCGCCACCGACGCTGTCTCGGGTACGCGGACGGGTTCTCTCGGCCGGGACCGAGTCGCCCGGTACGCCCGTCCGACAGACCGAACACTGGAGGATCCTTGGACGGCTACTACGCCTTCATGCTGGTCGCCACAGCCCTCGTGCTGATGATGACCGTGCCGGCGCTGGCGCTCTTCTACGGAGGCATGACCCGCTCGCGGTCGGTCCTCAACATGATGATGATGTCGTACGGGGCCTTCGGCATCGGCGCCATCGTCTTCGTCCTGTGGGGCTGGTCGATGGGCTGGGGAGGCCTGGGCAACGGCCAGCTCATCGGCAACCCCTTCGAGCTCTTCGGGCTCAAGGACGTCAGCTGGCACAGCGCGGCCGACGGCACGGGCAGCCCGTACGTCGGGGTGCTCTTCCAGCTGACCTTCGCGACGATCACCGCGGCCCTCATCTCCGGCGCCATCGCCGACCGGGTGAAGTTCTCGTCGTGGATGGTCTTCGTGCCGCTCTGGCTGACCCTCTGCTACTTCCCGATCGCGCACAACACGTGGGGCGGCGGATTCATCTACAGCCACCTCGCCCAGCAGGACTACGCGGGCGGCACGGTCGTCCACATCAACGCCGGTGTCGCCGGTGGCGTCCTGGCGCTCATCATCGGTCGCCGCAAGGGCTGGCCGAAGGAGCCGATGAAGCCCCACAACCTCACCCTGACGATGGCGGGCGCCGGCCTGCTGTGGTTCGGCTGGTACGGCTTCAACGTCGGCTCGGTCGTCCTCGCCGGGGACACCGCCGAGGCGAGCACCGCGCAGTTCATGTCCGAGACCGGGTTCACCTTCATGAACACGACGCTCGCCACCTGCGCCGCGATGCTCGGCTGGCTCGTCGTCGAGCGGGTCATGCACGGCAAGGCCACCTCGCTCGGCGCCGCCTCCGGCATCGTCGCGGGCCTCGTCGCCATCACCCCGGCCTGTGGCGCGGTCGGCCTCGCCGGCGCCATCGCCATCGGGGCGATCTCCGGGGCGGTCTGCGCCTGGGCGGTCGGCCTGAAGTTCAAGTTCGGGCTGGACGACTCGCTGGACGTCGTCGGCGTCCACCTCGTCGGCGGCCTGCTCGGCACCGTCCTCATCGGGTTCTTCTCGACCTCGGTCGCCCCCGGCGGTGTCGACGGCCTCTTCTACGGCGGTGGCTTCGACTCGCTGCTCAACCAGACCGGCGCCGCGCTCTTCACCGTCCTGTGGACCGGCATCTTCACCGCGATCATCGGCTACGCCATCAAGTACACGATCGGCTGGCGGGTGTCGGACGACGCGGAGGTCGAGGGCATCGACTACAACGAGCACGGAGAGACCGCCTACGAGCTGGCCGGCCGGGGCGGGCGGATGACCTCCGCGTCCTCCTCCTCGCCGCCGCCCAGCCGACCGAGTGCGGAGAGCCTCGACCTCGAAGGAGCCAAGTGATGAAGCTCGTCACCGCCATCATCAAGCCGCACCAGCTCGACGAGGTGAAGGAGGCCCTCGAGGCCTTCGGCATCCAGGGCATGACGATCAGCGAGGCCCAGGGCTACGGCCGCCAGCGCGGGCACAGCGAGGTCTACCGCGGCGCCGAGTACACCGTCGACTTCGTCCCGAAGACCCGGCTCGAGGTGCTCGTCGACGACATGGACTCCGCCTCCGTCGTCGACGTCGTCCTCAAGGCCGCCCAGACCGGACGGATCGGTGACGGCAAGGTCTGGGTCACCCCCGTCGAGGAGGTTGCCCGGGTCCGCACCGGGGAGCGCGGGGTCGAGGCGATCTGAGCGATGGCCACCTCCTCGAGCGACATCGGCTCCCGGAGGCTCGATCTGGCCGGCACCCGCGACTTCCACGTCGCCGGTGCCGGCCGGGCGCGCCGGGAGGCCCTGTCCACCTTCAACCGCGCGTGGCTCGCCGAGGTCTGGCGGTCCGCGACCGGTGGGGTGCGCCTCGAGGGGGTGGCCCTCGCGGCCGTCGGCAGCCTCGGCCGCGGTGACGCCGGCCCGCTGTCGGACTACGACCTCGTCCTCGTCCACTCCGAGCGCTCGCTCCCGGCCAAGGAGCTGACGGCGCTCGCCGACCGGGTCTGGTACCCGATCTGGGACGCCGGGGTCCGCCTGGACCACAGCGTCCGCACCGTCACCCAGTGCCGGCAGGTGGCCGCGGGCGACCTCACCGCCGCCGTCGGGATGCTCGACCTCGCGGCGGTCGCGGGGGACGCCCAGCTCGTCGCCGCGGCCCGCTCGACGGTCGCCCACGACTGGCGGGGCAACGCGCGCAAGCGGCTCCCGTCGCTCGTCGAGGCGCTCACCGCCCGGCACGCGCGCCAGGGTGACCTCGCGCAGTCGATCGAGCCCGAGCTCAAGGAGGCGCACGGCGGCCTGCGCGACATGACCGTCCTCGCGGCGCTCGCCGAGGCCTGGCTCGCCGACCGCCCGCACGGCGGCGTCGACGCCGCCCACGAGCTGCTCCTCGACGTCCGCGACGCCGTCCACGTCGTCACCGGGCGCGGCCGTGACCGCCTGGGTCGCGAGGACCACGACGCCGTCGCCGCGCTGCTCGGGTACCCCGACGCCGACGACCTGCTGACCGCCGTCTCGGACGCCGGCCGGCTCATCGCCTACTCGCTCGACGGCACGGTTCGCCGCGCCGGGCAGTCGCAGCGCGCGCGCACCCTGCGGGTCGGTCCGCGCCGCCCCCAGATGACCCCGCTCGGCCACGGCCTCTTCGCGAGCGACGGCGAGGTCGTCCTCGGGTCCTCGCGGCTCGCCGAGACCGACGACGGGATGGCCCTGCGCGCCGGCGTCGTCGCCGCCCGGGCCGGGCTGCCGATCGCCCCCGCGACCCTCGAGAACCTCGCCGCGAGCGTCCCCGACCTGCCTACTCCCTGGCCGGTCGCCGCCCGCGACCTGCTCGGCGACCTCCTCGCCTCGGGCCCCGGGCTGGTCACCGTCTGGGAGGGCCTGGACCAGGTCGGCATCGTCGAGCACTGGCTGCCCGAGTGGGCGGCCGTCCGCTCGCGGCCGCAGCGCAACGCGGTGCACCGGCACACCGTCGACCGCCACCTCGTCGAGACCGTCGTGCGGGCCGCCGGGCTGGTCCGGCGCACCTCGCGGCCGGACCTGCTCCTCGTCGGGGCCCTGCTGCACGACATCGGCAAGGTCCGCGGTGCGCACGACCACTCGGTCACCGGCGCCGAGACGACCCGCACCATCGCGGTGCGGTGGGGCTTCGCGCCGCGCGACGTCGAGGTCCTCGTGACGCTGGTCCGCGAGCACCTCACTCTCATCGAGCTCGCGACCCGCCGCGACCACCAGGACCCCGCGACCGTCGACGCCGCGGTCGAGGCGGTCGGTGGCGACCGCGAGGTCTTCGAGATCCTCCTGGCCCTCACCGAGGCCGACGCGTCGGCGGCCGGGCCGCTCGCCTGGACCGACTGGCGGGCGACCCTGCTCGAGCAGCTGGCCGTCGCCGTCCGGGCCCGGCTCGAGCAGCCGCAGCCCCACCCCGGCGAGCGGGCCGAGGACACGGTCGCCGAGGGACCGGGTGTCCTGGACCCGGCCGTCGCGGGGGCGGTCCGGGCCGGCGAGCCGCGGGTCACCGTCGTCTCGGGCGGCGGGTCGCACCGGCTCGACATCCTCGACGTCGACCGGGTCGGGCTCTTCGCCGACACCGCCGGGCTGCTCGCGGCCGAGGGCCACACCGTGCGCACGGCCATCCTGCGCACCGTCGAGGGGGTCGCCGTCGACGAGTGGCACGTCGAGTCGCCGTCGGGCGCGGTGCCCGACCCCGAGCGGATCGTCCGCGGCCTCGCCCGGCTGGGGCGCGGCGACCGCGGCCCGCTGCAGACCCTCGACCGCCGCCGGGCGCACCTGCCCCGGCCGTCGGGGTCGTCGGGCATCGGCTCGCCCGGGCAGGCCAGAGCGCTCGTGGTGCCCGGAGCGAGCACCGAGGCCACGGTGCTCGAGGTGCGCGCCCAGGACCGGCCGGGGCTGCTCCACGAGCTGGGGGCCGCGCTCGCCGGGGCCGGGGTCTCGGTCCGCTCGGCGCACATCGCGACGTACGCCGGCCAGACCCTCGACACCTTCTACCTCACCGGCGCCGACGGGCTGCCGCTGCCGCCGGCCCGGGTCGCGCAGGCGGTCAGCCTCATCATCGACACCTGCGACGGCGTCGGCCCCTCCTGACCCGACTCCCGCGCGCCACGCGCGTATCGGGTGACCCGATACCGCTGCGCTTCCCCCGAGAACCGTTGTCGGGTGAAGCGCGGTCGTATCGGGTGACCCGATACGCGTGAGGTCCGGAGGGTGCGGGGTCTCGGTCCGGCGGGGCGTGCGCCAGTCGTTAGGCTGTCCCGGTGTTCAACTCCCTGTCCGACCGCCTGACCGAGACCTTCCGCAACCTGCGGACCAAGGGCCGCCTCAGCGAGTCCGACGTCAACAAGACGGTCCGCGACATCCGGCTCGCGCTGCTCGAGGCCGACGTCGCGCTGCCCGTCGTCAAGGCGTTCACGCACAACGTCCGCGAGCGGGCCCTCGGTGCTGAGGTCAGCGAGGCGCTCAACCCGGCGCAGCAGGTCGTCAAGATCGTCAACGACGAGCTCGTCTCGATCCTCGGCGGCGAGACCCGCGGCATCCGCTTCGCCAAGCAGCCGCCGACCGTCATCATGCTCGCCGGCCTCCAGGGCTCGGGCAAGACGACCCTCGCCGGCAAGCTCGCGTACTGGCTCAAGGAGCAGGGGCACACCCCGATGCTCGTCGCGGCCGACCTCCAGCGCCCGAACGCGGTCACCCAGCTCGAGGTCGTCGGCCAGCGGGCCGGGGTGCCGGTCTTCGCGCCCGAGCGGGGCAACGTCTCGGGGCACGACGCCGTCGGCGGCGACGTCGAGGGCACCCGCTCGCACGGCGACCCGGTCGCGGTCTCCCGGCACGGCATCGCCGAGGCCACGGCCCGCCAGCACGACGTCGTCATCGTCGACACCGCCGGCCGGCTGGCCGTCGACGAGAACCTCATGCGCCAGGCCGCCGACATCCGCGCCGCGATCAGCCCGGACGAGGTCCTCTTCGTCATCGACGCGATGATCGGCCAGGCCGCCGTCGAGACCGCGGAGGCCTTCCTCGAGGGCGTCGACGTCACCGGCGTCGTCCTCACCAAGCTCGACGGCGACGCCCGCGGTGGCGCCGCGCTCTCGGTCGCCGAGGTCACCGGGCGGCCGATCATGTTCGCCTCGACCGGCGAGGGCGTGAAGGATTTCGAGGTCTTCCACCCCGACCGGATGGCCTCGCGCATCCTCGACATGGGTGACGTCCTCACCCTCATCGAGCAGGCCGAGAAGGCGTTCGACCGGGCCCAGGCGGCCGAGATGGAGCGCAAGTTCCTCGCCGCCGAGGACTTCACCTTCGACGACTTCCTCCAGCAGATGGCGGCCATCAAGAAGATGGGCTCGCTCAAGTCGATCCTCGGGATGATGCCGGGGATGGGCCAGATGAAGGCCCAGCTCGACGCCTTCGACGAGCGCGAGTTCGACCGCGTCGAGGCGATGGTCCGCTCGATGACGCCGTTCGAGCGCAACCACCCGAAGCAGATCAACGGCTCGCGCCGCGCCCGCATCGCCAAGGGCTCCGGGGTCTCGACCTCCGAGGTCAACCAGCTCCTCGAGCGCTTCGGCGACGCGCAGAAGATGATGAAGCAGCTCGCGAAGGGCGGCGGCATCCCCGGGATGCCGGGGATGGGCTCCGGTCCGGGCAAGCGCGGGCGCCAGCAGGCCCCGCAGCGCAAGAAGTCGAAGTCGGGCAACCCGGCGAAGCGGGCCGCGGAGGAGCGCGCGGCGGCACAGAAGGCGTCGCAGCGTCCGGTCTCCGGCTCGAGCTTCGGCGGGGCCGGCGAGGTCGACCCGGCCGCCTTCGACCCCGCGCAGCTGCCCAAGGGGTTCGAGAAGTTCCTGGGCCAGTGAGCGCCGGGGGGCTGCACACCCTCGCCGTCGGCACCGACGGACCCCGGGTGGCCTTCCTCCACGGCCTCTTCGGCCAGGGCCGCAACTGGACCCAGATCGCCAAGGCGCTCGCCGGGCCGGGCGGCGCCGGCGCGCGCTGCCTGCTCGTCGACCTGCCCGACCACGGGCGCTCGCCGTGGAGCGAGGAGTTCTCGTACGAGGGCTACGCCGAGGCCGTCTCCGCCACCCTCGCCGCGGCGGCGCCGGGGGAGCGGTGGGTCGTCGTCGGGCACAGCCTCGGTGGCAAGGTCTCGATGGTCCTCACGCTGACCCACCCCGAGCTCGTCGGCAGCCTCGTCGTCGTCGACATCGCGCCGAAGGACTACGGCGACCTCGACCGGTTCCGTGGCTACATCGACGAGATGCAGGCTCTTCCGCTCGAGGAGCTGACGAGCCGCTCGGACGCGGAGGCGCGGTTCCGCGAGTCCGACCCCGGGGTCAAGGCGTTCCTCCTGCAGAACCTCCGGCGCCACGGCGACGAGTGGTCGTGGCAGGCCAATCTCTCCCTCGTGCACCGGGATGCCGAGCGCGGGCGGGAGTCGCGCATCGCCGGGTTCCCGGCGCTCGGCGGGCGCTCCTGGGACGGGCCGGTCGTCTGGCTCGCCGGAGCGGAGTCGGAGTACGTGCGCGAGCCCGACGTCGCCGAGATGCGGGCGCTGTTCCCCCGCACCCGGCTGGTCACCGTCAAGGGCGCAGCCCACTGGGTGCACACCGACGCCCCCCAGGTGGTCGTCGAGACGCTCCGCCGCGTGCTCGCCGCCGGTCCCGGCTAGGGGGCGTCGGGGTCGGGCAGGTCGTCGACCGACCGGAGCCCGAACAGCGGGCTGCGGACCAGCCAGACGAGCGAGAACGCGGCGGCGACCGAGCCGACGACGATGGCCGGACCGGTGCCCACGAGGCCGGCGAGCAGGCCGCCGAGCGCTGCGCCGAGCGGCCGCGTGCCGTAGTTGACGGTCGTGAAGGCGCCCTGCACCCGGGCCCGCACGGCATCCGGGATGACCGCGGTCATCACCGCGTTGACGTTGACGTCGAAGAGCATCACGCCGAAGGCGCTGACCGCCTCGACTGCCGTGAGGACAGCCGCCTTCGCGAGGTCGGTGCCGTGGGCGAGGGGGAGGGCGGCCATCGGGAGGGTGAACAGCAGGGCGCCGGCCGCTGCCGTGTACCCCGTGCCGATGCGGCGCGCGACCCGGCCGGCGAGCACGGCCCCGAGCAGTCCGCCGACCGCGCCCACGCCCAGGGCGAGGCCGATCGTCCCGGCGGACAGGCCGAGGCCGCGGCTGGCGAACACGACGAGCAGCGCCTGGACGACCATCGTGAAGAGGTTGACCCACGAGACGCAGCGCAGCATCGGGGCGAGGAACGGGTCGTGCCACACGTGGCGCATCCCGTCGACGACGCGCCGGCGCACCGAGGAGCCGTCGTCCGGGGCCGGGACGCGGTCCGGGACGTCGGCGGTGCGCAGCAGGGAGGCCGAGGCGAGGAACGAGAGACCGTCCACGACAAGGGCGTAGGGCGCCGTGAGCAGCTGGACCAGGCCGCCACCGAGCGCCGGGCCGGCGATGAAGGACCCCGACCGGGTCGCGCTGAAGAGGCTGTTCGCCTCGACGTAGCGCGAGCGCGGGACGAGGGCGACGAAGAAGGGCTGCCAGGCCGAGCGGAAGAGCGTGGACCACGCGCCGAGCAGCAGCGCGACGACGAGCAGGTGGGCGAAGGTCAGCCCGTCGAGGACCGCCGCCACCGGCACGGTGAGGACCACGAGCGCCCGGGCGAGGTCCGCGACGACGAGCAGTCGGCGCGGCCGCGGCCGGCGGTCGACCCACGTGCCGACGAGGAGCGCGAGGAGGTTGGGCAGCCAGACCACGGCGGTGAGCACGGCGACCCGGGAGGCGCTCTCGTCGAGGACCGTGACGGCGACGAGGGGGAGGGCCAGCTCCGAGACGCGGTCGCCGAGCTCGGAGACGGTCTGCGCGGCCCAGGCCCTGGCGAACCGCCGCCCCCGCCACAGGGCGCCGGTCGGGGCGGCGCCGGTCGTGGCGTCCGCCGTCCGCTCAGCCATCGTCGCGGTCCGGGAGGACGTGCCGCAGGAGGTGGACCGTGCGGGCGTCCGCGGGCGCCGCGGACGGGTCCTCCTTGCGCAGGACGTAGGGAGCGAGCAGCTCCTCCCACGCGGCCTCGAGGGCGAGCAGCTCCTCGCGGGTCAGCAGGACGCGGGTGCTCGAGCGGCCGGCGAGCTCGAGCCACTCGCGGGGGAGGGTCGGCTCGACGTCGCGGTGCCAGTCGCCGACGACGTCGCCGTCGACCTGCTCGATGACGCTCTCCAGCGCGCGGCCGGCCTCGAGGGCGCCGGGGCCCTGGGAGGTCAGCCGGTACCCACGGCTCACCGCCTCCCACCAGCGTTCCCGGCCGGAGCCCCGCGCGGGCGAGTCGCGGACCATCCCGTGCTCGGCGAGGTGGCGCAGGTGCCAGCTCGTCACCGACGGTGTCGCGCCGACGAGCGGGGAGAGCCGGGTCGCCGTGGAGGGCCCGTGCCGCTGGAGCTCGCCGAGGATGCGCACCCGGACCGGGTGGGCGAGGGCACGCATGCCGTGCGCGTCGAGCTCGAGGTCGCCGTACGGGTTGGCCATCGGAGCCTCCTCCTGATCTGAGAGGACAGTATCGAGAGACTTCTCTCACGTCAATGACCGGGGTCGCCGTGGAGCGCTCGCTAGGGTCGGCCCATGGCATCGGTGCTGCACCTCACGGGTCCCGTCCTCGTCGGCCGCGAGCAGGAGAGGCCCGAGGCGTGGGTGCTCGACGGCCGGGTCACGTACGGGCGGCCGGCCGGCGACCACGACGTGATGACCCTCGACGGGTGGGTGCTGCCCGGCCTCGTCGACGCGCACTGCCACGTCGGCCTCGTCGCCACCGGGGCCACCGACGCGGCCACCGCCGAGGCCCAGGCCACGGCCGACCGCGACGCCGGCACGCTCCTCATCCGCGACGCCGGCTCGCCGTCGGACACGCGCTGGGTCGACGAGCGCGCGGACCTGCCGAGGATCGTCCGCGCCGGGCGGCACATCGCCCGCACCCGCCGGTACATCCGCAACTTCGCGTGGGAGGTCGAGCCGGAGGGCCTCGTCGAGCGCGTCCGGCTCGAGGCACGGGCCGGTGACGGCTGGGTCAAGCTCGTCGGCGACTGGATCGACCGCGAGGTCGGCGACCTCTCGCCGTGCTGGCCGCTCGACGTCCTCACCGACGCGGTCGCGGCGGCGCACGAGGAGGGGGCGCGGGTGACGGCGCACTGCTTCGGCGAGCAGAGCCTCCACGACTTCGCGGCAGCGGGCACCGACTGCATCGAGCACGCCACCGGGCTCGTGCCCGAGAGCATCGAGGCGTTCGCCCGGCAGGGCATCGCCGTCGTGCCGACGCTCGTCAACATCGACACCTTCCCGCAGATCGCCGAGCCGGCCCGCGAGAAGTTCCCCGAGTACCACCGCCACATGCTCGACCTGCACGCCCGGCGCTACGAGACGGTGGCTGCCGCCCACGAGGCGGGCATCCCGGTGTTCGTCGGGACCGACGCGGGCGGGTCGCTGCCGCACGGGCTCGCCGGCCAGGAGGTCGAGCGGTTGACGCGGTGCGGGTTCTCGCCGCTCGACGCCCTCGACGCCGCGACGTGGGCGGCGCGGGAGTGGCTGGGGCGCACCGGTATCGAGGAGGGCGCCGAGGCGGACCTCGTCGTGTACCCGGCCGACCCGCGCGTCGACGTCGGGGTGCTCGCGCACCCGCGCGCCGTCGTGCTCCGCGGGTCCGTCGTCGGCGGCTGAGGCAGGCGGGGCGCTGCGTCAGGCCCGGCGCGCCGCCTCGGCGTCCTCGAGCTCGGCCAGCTCGCGGTCGAGACCGGCGCGCTCGGCCCGGTGCGCGCGCACCGACCAGGCGACCGCCCCGGCCCACACGACGGAGAGCACGGCGTAGACCGCCCAGCGGGCGCCGTCCGAGGCGTCGAGCCAGTCGCCGCGCAGGATGGTCCGGCTGTTCGTGAGGACGATGACGCCACCGACCGCGGACCCGAGGACGCGCGGCGGGACGTGGCGCACCAGCCACGCCGCGATCGGGGCGGCGACGAGCCCGCCGCCGAGCAGGGCCGCGACCCACGCGAGGTCGAGCTCCTCGGTGCCGAGCGCGAGGAGGAAGCCGGTGCTCGCGGCGACCGAGACGAGGAACTCGCTCGTGTCGATCGACCCGACGACCCGACGCGGCTCGAGCCGGCCGCTCGCGAGGATGGCCGGGGTGCCGACCGGTCCCCAGCCGCCGCCCCCGGTGGCGTCGACGAAGCCCGCGACGAGGCCGAGGGGGGCGAGGAAGCGGGAGCGCAGCGGGTGCCCGAGCCGGTCGCGGCGCAGGCCCTGGACGGTGAAGCGCACGAGGACGTACACCCCGAGGGTCAGGAGGACGAGCGACATCAGGGGAGCGGCCGTCCTGGTGTCGAGGCCGGAGAGGAGGGTCGCGCCCGCGAAGGCGCCGAGCGCCCCGGGGATGCCGATGCGCAGCACCACACCCCAGTCCACGTTGCCGAAGCGCCAGTGCGAGGCGCCCGAGGCGAGGGTCGTCCCGATCTCCGCGAGGTGGACGGTCGCCGAGGCGGCCGCCGGGTTCGCCCCGATCGCGAGGAGGAGGGTGCTCGAGGTGACGCCGTAGGCCATGCCGAGCGAGCCGTCGACGAGCTGGGCGCCCAGGCCGACGAGGGCGAGGAGGACGAGCTTGCGCACGGCGGTCTCCTGGGGTCGGGCGGCCCGGCCGGCCGCGACGAGGACGACCCTTGCATCACTGCGCGTTATGGACAAAACAATCAAGCCTTATGTCTCGCATCGTGGATTCGGCGACGCGAGCGGGCTCTGGCAGACTGGACCGCTGTACCCGTCCGGGCCCGCCCTCTCGTGTGGCACCGGACCGGACGCCTACACACCGGGCGTCGGCTCCCCGCACGCATCTCGTGCGGTCTCGCCGCGTCCACAACACGAAAGCGAGACCACCTCCGTGGCCGTCAAGATTCGCCTCAAGCGGATGGGCAAGATCCGCACCGCCATCTACCGCGTCGTCGTCATGGACTCGCGCACCAAGCGCGACGGTCGTGCGATCGAGGAGATCGGCAAGTACGACCCCAACCAGGAGCCGTCGCTCATCGAGATCGACATGGAGCGCGCGGACTACTGGGTCGGCCAGGGTGCGCAGCCGACCGAGGCCGTCGCCGCTCTCCTCAAGCACTACAAGGACGGCACCCTCAAGGTCGCCGAGGCGAAGCCGTCGAAGAAGGACCTCTACGAGGCGGCCGTCGCCGCGGCCGGCAAGGCGGACGCCGACGGTGGCGCCGCGACCACGCCGCGCAAGAAGGCCGCGGCGAAGAAGACCGAGGCCCCGGCTGCCGAGACGCCCGCCGAGGAGGCCCCGGTGGCCGCCGACACCGACGGTGGCGAGGCCGCGGCCGAGTCGACCGACGCGGACGCCGACGCGTCGGCCACCGACGCCGCCGACGCCGACGCCGACAAGGCCTGACCGTGCTCGAGGAAGCTCTCGAGCACCTCGTGACCGGCATCGTCGACCACAAGGACGAGGTCCAGGTCCGGCGCCGCGACCTGCGCCGCGGCGAGGTCCTCGAGGTGCGCGTGCACCCGGACGACCTCGGCCGCGTCATCGGCCGCTCGGGCCGCACGGCCAGCGCGCTGCGCACCGTCCTCGGGGCGCTCGCCGGTGGCCGGCAGGTCCGCATCGACATCGTCGACACCGACCGGGTCCGCTGACCCCGGTCCACGACGGCGGGACCCCCTCACCCGGGGGTCCCGCCGTCCGCCGTTCTCGGAGAGGATGTCCCGCGTGAGCGAGTCCACCGTCGTCGCCCGCATCGGCAAGCCGCACGGCCTGCACGGTGAGGTGACCGTGCGCCTTCACACCGACCAGCCCGAGCGGCGGCTGGCCGTCGGCGCCGTCCTCGACACCGAGGCGGACGCCGGCTCGGGCGTCCCGCGCACGCTGACCGTCCGTTCGACGCGCGTGCACCGGGGCATCTGGCTGGTCGCGTTCGAGGAGGTGCCCGACCGCACCGGGGCCGAGGGCCTGCGCGGCACCCGGCTCGTGCTGACCGGCGACGCCGCCGAGATTGCGGACGAGGCGGACGAGGACACGTTCACCGAGGCCGAGCTCGTCGGGTTGGCCGCGGTGTCGCGGGACGGCGAGGAACTCGGGGAGGTCGTCGGCCTCGTCCTCGGCGCCGCCCAGGACCGGCTGGTCGTCCGGCTCGCCGACGGCCGCGAGGGCGAGGTGCCCTTCGTCGCGGCCCTCGTCCCGGAGGTCGACGTGGCCGGCGGCCGGGTGGTCCTCGAGGTCCCGGGCGGCCTCTTCGACCTCGAGGGCTGAGCACCGTGCGCCTCGACGTCGTCTCGATCTTCCCCGAGTACCTCGCGCCGCTCGACCTCTCGCTCATCGGGAAGGCGCGGCGCGACGGCCTCCTCGACCTGCACGTCCACGACCTGCGCGACTTCGCGCACGACCGGCACCGGACGGTCGACGACAGCCCGTTCGGCGGCGGCGCGGGGATGGTCATGAAGCCCGAGCCGTGGGCCGAGGCGCTCGACGCGGTCGTCGCGGCCGGGGCGTCCGGGGCGTCCGGGGCGGCCGCGGCGTCCGGGTCGGTCGGCGCCGCCGCCGTCCCGCACCTGCTCGTGCCCGGACCCGGCGGGGTGCCGTTCACCCAGGCGATGGCCCACGAGCTCGCCGCCGAGCCC
>JACXUW010000365.1 GCA_014763705.1 Micrococcales bacterium
ACCCGGGCCGGCGTGAGCGGCGGGACCGAGCGCGCGGCCACCGTCTCACGGACGAGGTCGAGCGCATCGCCGATGTCCCCGTGCACCTCGAGCTCGCCGGTGACGTAGGCCTGCGCGGCACCGAGCTCGCCCGGGTGCCAGAGCAGCCGGGTCAGGGCCTGCGGGGAACACAGCTCGACGAGCATCCCCTCCGCCGGCCCGGCCTCCGAGCCGTCCCACGCGCGCAGCCGGACGGGCAGCGGGCCGGCGAGCAGGGGCCGCAGGGCCGCCTCGATCCGCGACGCCACCCCGTCCCGGGTCGTCGTGCCCTGCGTGCTGGGGTCGGTCAGTGTCACGGGTGCTCCTCGAGTGGGCGGTCGGGGCGGCTTGGCCGGAGGGCCGGGCGCCGCCCGGGGCGCCCGGCCCTCCGGGTGGTCACGAGCGGTGTTCGGAGTCCGTCGGCGTGGCGGATGGCGCCTCAGCGCCGGCCCGGCGGCGCTCACGGGCCGCGGTGGTCAGCTCGGCGACCCCGCCGACGAGGTCGGGGCCGAGGTGGTGGGCGGTGATCTCGTCGAGGACCCGCGGCGTGGTGCCGCGACCGGCCAGCCACAGGGGGTACCGCTCGGCGAGGCGCCGCAGGGCCGGCGCGTGCGCCCGGAACCCCGAGGGCCGGCGGCTGGCGAGCACGACGGCGTCGGGGCGGACGAGGTCGGCGGCCGAGGTGAGCGAGACGATCGGGGTGTCCGGGCCGAGGTAGCGGATGCGCCAGCCGGCCCTCCCGAGGAGCACCCCGAAGCTGAGCAGGATGATGTCGTGGAACTCGCCCGGCGGGCAGGCGAGCACGGCGACGGGGCCGGTGCCGATGCCCCAGGTCAGCGAGAGGGCGCCGAGCCGCCGGCGGACCAGGCTGCTCGCGAAGTGCTCCTGGGCGATGCCGATCCGGCCGAGCTCCCACATCTCGCCGACCCGCACGAAGAAGGGGACGAGGACGTCGACGATCGCGCTCTCCACCGAGCGGTCGAGGAAGGCGGTGTCGAGGACGGCGTGCGCGCGGTCCTCGTCGAGCGCGGTGACGGCGTCGAGCAGCTGGGCGACGAGCAGCGGCGGGTCGGTGCGCAGCGGGTCACCGCGATGGCCGTCGGAGCCGCTCGCCGCAAGGTCGTCGGCATCGGCCAGGCCGGTGGCGGCGTTGCCGGCGCGCTCGGCCGCGAGCACCTGGCGGCAGGCCTCCATCGCGCTGACACCCTGCTCGCGCAGGGCGAGGACGTCGCGGACGCGCCGCTCGTCGTCGACGCCGTACAGGCGGTACCCACCGGGGGACCGGACGGGCGTCAGGAGCCCGTAGCGGGACTCCCAGGCACGAAGGACGTGCGTGCTGACACCCACTCGGGCAGCCAGCTCGCCAATCCGCATCGACGGGGGGACCGAACGCCTCACACCGCCACGGTAGGCGCTCGCCAGAGATTTGACAAACCTTTGACGAAGGTCGACGGAAGGTTCTACGGTCATGCCCATGCCCCCCACCCACCGCCAAGCGAGCGACCCCGCCCGCCAGCGCATCGCCGTCGTCGGCGCCGGGGTCTCCGGGCTCACCGCCGCGCACGTGCTCTCGACCTCCCACGACGTGACCCTCTACGAGGCGGACGCGCGCCTCGGCGGCCACGCCCACACGCACACCGTCCCGGTGCGCGACGGGGAGGTCCGCGTCGACAGCGGCTTCATCGTCCACAACGACCGCACCTACCCCCACCTGCGCCGACTCTTCCGCGAGCTGGGGGTGCAGACCCGCGACACCGAGATGTCGATGAGCATCCGCGACGAGTCGACCGGCCTCGAGTACGCGGGCGGCCGGGGCCTCAAGGGCTTCGTGGCCCGGCCCCGTCAGCTCCTCGACCGCGAGTACGTCGGGATGCTCCGGGCGGTCAAGCGCTTCCACGCCCTCGCGGCGCGGTTCCTCGCCGAGACCGACGACGAGGACACGACGACCTACGGCGAGTTCATCCGCGACGCCGGCTTCCCCGAGTCGTTCGTCCGGCTCTACGCCGTCCCGGTCGTCGCCTGTGTGTGGTCCAGCGGCGGCGAGGACGCCCTCGACTACCCGGCCCGCTACCTCTTCCGCTTCCTCGAGCACCACGGGATGCTCTCGGTCGGCGACTCCCCGCAGTGGATGACCGTCGTCGGCGGCTCGCGCACCTACGTCGACCTCCTCGCCGCGCGGCTCCCCGCGGTCCACGTCGGTGACCCCGTGTCATCGGTGGCCCGCACCCCGGACGGCGTCGAGCTGCGCACGGCGGGAGGCCGGCTGGACCGCCACGACCGGGTCGTCGTCGCCACGCACGCCGACGACGCCCTCCGCCTGCTCGCCGACGCCACGCCGGCCGAGAAGGAGGTGCTCGGTGCGTTCCGCTACAGCCGCAACGAGACCGTCCTCCACCGCGACGGGTCGTTCCTGCCGAGGGCCCGGCTGGCTCGGTCCTCGTGGAACTACCTCGTCGGTGACGACCCGTCCGAGGGGGCGGTCGTCACCTACTGGATGAACCGGCTCCAGGGCATCCCGGACAGCGAGCCGTTCTTCGTCACGCTCAACGCCACCGACCGGATCGACCCCGGTAGCGTCGTCGCCACCATGGAGTACACCCACCCCCTCTACGACGTGGCGGCGGTGCGGGCCCAGAGCCGCATCGCGGAGATCACGACCGACCGCACGGCGTTCGCGGGTGCGTACCACGGGTGGGGCTTCCACGAGGACGGTTGCCGCTCCGGGGTCGAGGCCGCACGGGCCTTCGGGGTCGACTGGTGACGGCATGACCACCACCGCCGACCTCCCCGTGCTCCCGGCGCTCGTCGTCGGCGAGGTGCACCACACCCGCTTCCGCCCGGTGCGCCACGCGTTCACGCACCGGCACACGCAGTGGCTCGTCGACCTCGAAGCGATGCCCCGGATCCCGTTCTGGCTCAGGCCGTTCGCGTCCTTCCGGGCCGAGGACCACCTCTCCGGCAACCCCGGCACGGCGGCCCTCAAGGCCAACGTCCTGCGCGTCCTCGAGCGCGAGGGTGTCGACACCACCCCGCACGACCGCGTCGTCATGCTGGCCCACGCGCGGGTCCTCGGCCACGTCTTCGACCCCATGTCCGCGTTCTGGGTCTTCACCCCGTCCGGCGCCCTGCGCGGCGTCGTCGTCGAGGTCCACAACACCTACGGCGGCCGGCACGCCTACGTCCTGCGCCCGGACGCCACCGGCCGCGACGACGTGGAGAAGGCGTTCTACGTCTCGCCGTTCAACGACGTCGAGGGCGAGTACGCCATCCGCCTGACGCTGACGCCACGGAAGGTCGGGGTGGCCATCCGACTGCGCGTCCACGACGAACCCCTGGTGACCGCGACCGTGTCCGGGACGCCCCGGCCGGCGACGACGGCGCAGGTGGCCCGGACCGCGGTGCGGTACCCGTTGATGCCCCAGCGGGTGACCGCGCTGATCCGCGTCCACGGCATCTGGCTGTGGCTGCGGAGGCTGCCGGTCCGCCCCCGCCCCGACCACTCCCTGGAGACCGTGCGATGACCGCCGACAC
>JACXUW010000366.1 GCA_014763705.1 Micrococcales bacterium
GAGTAGGTGCGGATCGGCAGGTCCATGAAGTCGCCGAGCTCGGCGAAGTCGGCGATCTCGTCGGCGCGCTCGCGGACCTGGTTGCGGGTCAGGCCGTTGGCCAGGCCGCCGAGGATGACGTTCTCGGTGCCGGAGAGGTTGGGGTTGAAGCCGACCCCGAGCGCGAGGAGCGCGCTGATCCGGCCGTGCACCTCGATCCGTCCGCTCGTCGGGGGCAGGATGCCGCCGAGGGTGCGGATGAGCGTCGACTTGCCGGCCCCGTTGGCGCCGACGATGCCGAGCGCCGTGCCGACCGGCACCTCGAAGCTCACGCCACGCAGCGCCTCGACCTCGCGGACGGCGCGCTCGCCCCGCCCGAGCCGGACGATGGCGGTCTTGAGCGTCGGAGTGCGCTCGAAGGTCGTGCGGTAGGTGACCGAGACGTTCTCGACCTTGACGGCCGTCGGGGCACCGGGCCGGGGCGGCGGCGGCGGTCCCGACGCCGCCGGGGCCGCGGCGGCCGGAGCGGCGGGCGCCGCCGGCGCGGCGGGGGCGGTCGGTGCGGTGCCGACGTCCATGGTCGGCTCAGAGGCGGACAGCGAAATCACGCTCCCTCGACATGAAGTACAGGAACCCGATCGCGGCGACGGCGATCGACCACAGCGGCGCGGCCACCCAGATCCAGAGTGGCGGCGTGTCGCCGCGGACGAGGAGGTCGGTGTAGCCGCCGAGGATCGGGAAGAGCGGGTTGAACTTGAGGAACGGGGCGAGCCGGTGGGGCACGTCCTCGATGAACCACAGGATCGGGCTGAGGTAGAGCCAGATCCGCAGGAAGTACGGGAGGAAGCTCGAGGTGTCGCGGAAGTACACCTGGAGCGCCGCGAAGAACGAGGCCATCCCGGCGGCGAAGACGACCATGCAGCCGAGGAAGTAGAGCGCACCCAGCTGCTGGAGGGACCACTGCCGCCCGGTGAGGACGTGGATGACGACGTACACGGCCATCGGCGGCAGGAACCGGAAGAAGGCGGTGCGGACCGCCGAGAGCGGCATGAGCAGGCGCGGGAAGGCCATGTTCGCGATGAGCGCGCCCCCGCCGACGACCGAGCGGGCGCCGGTCGTGATCGCCCCGGAGATGAAGTAGAAGGAGAAGATGCCCGCCGTCAGGTGCGCGAAGAAGGCCGCCCCGTCGGCGTGGTGGGCGAGGATGAAGAGCAGGATGAAGTAGACGAGCGCGAGCAGCAGCGGGTTGAGCACGAGCCAGACCTGGCCGAAGAAGGTGCGCGTGTTCGCCGAGCGCATCTCCGCGCGCGACAGCTCGGCGGCGAACTCCTTGCGACGCCACAGCTCGCGGAAGTACGGCACCAGCGGCGGGAGGCCGACGCGGTGCGGCTCGTAGACCTGGACCTCGGTGAGGTACCCGGACTCGTACGCCCGACGGACGGTCTCCTCGTTGGCGGTGTGGTCGGCCGCCGGCGGCGTGTCGCGCACGGTCATCCGGTCACCAGCTCCTTGCTCGTCCTGCGGGGGCGCCCTCGGCACCCGTCCGGCGGGCCGCAGCGGCGACCCGACGTGTCAGTGTAGAGGACCCGCGGGGCCACCCAGACGGGCGTAGACCCCGGCGAGCCGGCCCGCGTCGGCGTCCCAGGACAGCTCGGACCGGGCCGCCGCGACGCGGGCGGCCACGGCGGCGTGGGTGGCCACGAGCTCGCGCCCGGCGCGCACGAGGTCCTCGGCGTCGCCCGGTCGGTAGGTCGTCCCCAGCCCGTACCGTCGGACCGCCTTCCCCAGCTCGCCGACGTCGGTGGCGAGGACGGGCACGCCGAGGCTCACCGCGTGGAAGAGCTTGTTGGGCATCGCGAGGCGGTGGTTCGGCCAGCGGTCGCTGTGCGTCACGAGCGCGACCCCGGCCGACAGCAGCTCGTGGTCGACGACCTCGAGCGGCGCGGCGGGCTCGACCCGGGCGGCGCCCGGGTCGAACCGGCCGAGCCACTCGGCGTCGGCGGGTCCGCGCAGGACGACCTCGCCCGGCAGGTCCCGGGAGGCGGCGGAGATGACCTCGAGCTCGCGGTCGGCGGCGAGCCGGCCGGCGTAGACGAAGGCCCGGGGCGGGCTCGTCGGGGGCGGCAGCTCGGTGCGCGCCGGGAAGGTGTTGTGGACGACGGTGACGACCGGCCAGTGCGGATGGTCCCCGCGGAGCGCCTCGGCGACCCCCTCGCCGACGGTGACGACCGCGGCCGCGCGCCGGCCGAGCGCGTCCTCGAGCGCCGCCTCGCGACGGCGCAGCAGCGGGGCCGGGCGGCCCTCGACCGGGCGACCCACCCAGTACTCGTGGGTGTCGTAGACCAACGGGACGTCCCACTCCCCCGCCAGCCGCGCCCCGACCGGGAGCGCGGTGAAGTCGTGGGCGTGGACGACGTCGAACGGCGCGGCAGCCGCCGCCCGTCGCCCGAGCTCCTCGGCCTCGGCCTGCCACCGCCCGAGGCGGCGCCGGACGTGGGTGGGCAGCAGGGCCCAGCGGGCGAGGCGCTCGGGCGCGGTCAGCTCGCGCCCCCGGGTCTGCGCGGCGGGGGGCCGACCGGCCGAGTCGACGGTCACGCCGTCCGGTGGCGTCCAGTCCGCCGGCACCCCCCGACCGACGACGTGCACCGTGTGCCCGGCGCCGACGAGGGCACCGGCCTCGCGCAGCACGCGGGTGTCGGTGGCCACGCCCGTCCACACGAGCATGAGGACGCGCACGGTCAGCGCCCCAGGCCGCGCGGGCTCGTGAGGAAGCCCCAGCCCCAGGTCCAGTGCATCGTCGCGAGGACCGGACCGCCGAGCAGCCGGGTCCGCCAGCCCTCACCGCGGGTGATCGCCACCCCACCGACGGCGACGGCCGCGAGGTAGCCGGCGGGGACGACGAGCGCGGGCCACCACACGAGCCCGGCGAGGGTCGCGGCGCTCGTGCCGACGACCATGGCCGGTGGGGCGAGGTAGCGCGGGTTGAGCGTGCCCTCGTGGGTGCGGGCGACGACGCGGCGCCACCGGCCGTAGTCGCGGTACTGCCGGGCGAGCGCCCGGAAGCCGGCGCGCGGCCGGTACGTGACGACGAGGTCGGGGGTGAACCACACCCGGCCGCCGCCGGCCCGGATGCGGTGGTTCAGCTCCCAGTCCTGGGTGCGGGTGAACCGCGGGTCGTAACCGCCGACGCGCTCGAGGGCCTCGCGGCGGAACGCGCCGAGGTAGACCGTGTCGACCTCGCCGGCGCCCCCGCCGGTGTGGAAGCGCGAGGACCCGACGCCGAGCGGGCTGCGCATCGCGGCCGCGACGGCCCGCTCGAACGGGGTCGTGCCGCGGGCGTCCATCGTCCCGCCGACGTTGTCCGCCCCGGTCTCGGCGAGCGTGGCGACCGCGGTCGAGACGTACCCGGGCGGGATCTCCGCGTGCCCGTCGACCCGGACGACGACCTCACCGGTGGCCGCGTCGACCGCCGCGTTGAGGGCGTCCGGGGTGCGACCGGAGGGGTTGCGCACGAGCCGGACCCGCGGGTCGTCGGCGGCCAGCCGCGCGGCCACCTCGTCGGTC
>JACXUW010000367.1 GCA_014763705.1 Micrococcales bacterium
CCGCGCGGAGATCTCGACCAGCCGCCGGAAGGCCTCGTCGTCCGGCGGGCGCGCAGCGGGGTCGAGGGCCTGCGCCCGCAGCGCCGGAGGGAGCACCCGCGCCGGGGCGGCGTAGCGGCGCTCGAACTGCGGGGTACGCCCGGCACTGGACAGCTCGCCGGACCAGAAGAGGTGCTCGAGGGCGTTCTTGACGAGCGACCAGTTCCAGCCCCACTGGTCCCGCTCACGGGGCAGGTCGTGGGCGAGGGCCACCTCGACCTCGCGGCTGGTCATCGGCCGGCCGGCGGTCACCTCGGCGAGGACGGCGGCGACGAGGTCCGGGTGGTCGCGGGCCACCCGGACCATCCCGCCCCAGGCGTCCTCCCGCGCCCGGCGCATCCGGAAGTCGAGGAGCGGCCACGTCGAGGGCGGCACGAGGGAGGCCTCGTGCGCCCAGTACTCGACGACCCGCCGCGGGGCGCGGTCGCGGGCGGTGTCCAGCAGGGCGGGGTCGTACGGTCCCAGCCGTGAGAAGAACGGCAGGTACTGGCTGCGGACGAGGACGTTGACGCTGTCGATCTGGACGACGCCGACGGTGTCGACGACGCGCTGGAGGTCGCGCACGGTCGGGTCGGCCGGTCGGGGCCGCGCGAAGCCCTGGGCCGCGAGCGCGATGCGCCGGGCCGCGGGACGGGTGAGCCGGACCGGTGCCGGCTCAGCCATCCGGGGGGACGAGCCGCTGCTGGTGCGCGTAGACCGCCGCCTCGACCCGCGAGTGCAGGTGCAGCTTCTCGAGGATGCTGCGGACGTGGTTCTTCACCGTGTTCTCGGCGATGCCCAAGGTGTCGGCGATCTCGCGGTTGACCATGCCGCGCGCGACGAGCCGCAGCACCTCGACCTCGCGGTCGGTGAGGTGCGTGGCGGCCGGGTCGCCGGGCTCGTCGGCCTGGCTGAGCCGACTGAACTCCTGGAGCAGCGTGGCGGCCATGCCGGGCGGGATGATGGCCTGCCCGTCGTGGACGCGGCGGATGGCGTCGGCGACCTCCTCGCCGGGCAGGTCCTTGAGGAGGTAGCCGCTGGCTCCGGCCTTGATCGCCTCGAAGAGGTCGCCCTCGTCGTCGCTCATCGTCAGCATGAGGATGCGGATTCCGGGGTCGGCCGCGTGGAGGCGGGCCGCCGCCTCGATGCCACCGACCACCGGCATCCGGACGTCCATGAGGACGACGTCGGGGTGCAGCCGGGCGCACACCGCGAGGACCTCCTCGCCGTTGCTCGCCTGCCCGACGACCCGGGCCGCGCCGTCGAGCTCGACGACGACCGCCATCCCCTGCCGGTAGAGGGCGTGGTCGTCGGCGATGACGACCCGGATGACGCCCGACGGCGCGCCGGGCCCACCCCCGTCGTCGTCCATCGCACCGGCCACGTCCGTCATGGTGTCAGGTCGAGGTCCACCAGCCCAGCCCCCACGCCCGACACCCGGTCAGGACGCGGCCTCCTCGACGTGCTCCTCGTCCTCGAGGTCGAGGTGGAGCACTCCGTAGGACCAGCCACGGCGGCGGTACACGACGCTCGGCCGTCCGGTCTCGACGTCGTGGAAGAGGTAGAAGTCGTGACCGACGGCCTCCATCTCGGCGAGGGCGTCCGAGAGGGTCATCGGGGTCGAGCGGTGCACCTTCTCGCGCACCTCGATCGGGGAGTCGCCGAACAGGCCGCCGTCGGCTGCCCCCGCGCCCTCGACCGAAGAGTCGTCGGGCGCCTCGATGCGCGCGGTCGCCATCGCCACGGACTCCGGCGTGCGACGGCCCCGGTGCACCTGGCGGCGGTCGCTCTGCCGACGCAGCCGCTCCATGAGCTTGTCGAGGACGACGTCGAGGGCGGCGTACTTGTCGTCGGCGCACGCCTCCGCGCGCACGACGGGACCCTTGGCGTAACAGGTCACCTCGACCCGGTCACAGGCCTTGGCCTGCCGGCGGTTTGCCTCGTGACTGACCATGACCTCGACCCGCCGGGTGCGCGGTTCGAGCTGCGTGATCTTGGCCAGCTTCTCCGCGATGTGGTCCCGGAAACGGTCGGAGACGGTCAGGTGCCGTCCGGTGACGACGATGTCCACGTGGTCCTCCTCGTGCTCGGTGGTGTGGGGGCGAGTCGCGCTCGTGCCTAGGGGCACCACCTCCGGAGAACGGGGTCCATGCACAGACGCTAGCCCGCCCCGGGGACCCCCACAACCACGACGGGAGAACCGGCCGCGTCACCTGCGTCACGACGCGCCCGGGGGCCCGCGCGGGCTCCTCGGCGTGGCGGCCACGACCGCCGCGGCGACCTGCACCGATCCCGCCGCGCGCAGGGCCCGGGCCGCCTCGGCGAGGGTCGCGCCGGTGGTCACGACGTCGTCGAGGACGAGGCACGCCGCCCCCTCGACGCGGTCCGCGAACCGGGGAGCGACGGCCAGCGCGCCGGCGAGGTTGGCCGCCCGGGCGGCCCGGCCGAGCCCGGTCTGGTCGGCCACCGGCCGGACGTGGCGCAACGCCCGGACGAGGACGACCGACTCGTCGTCGAGCGCTACCGCGGCCGCGGCGGCCAGCGCCCCGACGGGGTCCTCGCCGCGCCGGCGTCCGGCTCGCCGCGACTCCGGCACCGGCACGAGCAGCACCGGCACGCCCCGGCGGACCGCCGCGCGCAGACCCGGGTCGCCGGCGAGGGCACGGGCGGCGGCGACCGCGAGGAGGTCGGCGAGGCCGGCCCGCAGGTCGCGTCGGCCGCCGTCCTTGTGCGCCGTGACCGCGGCCCGGACCGGCCCCTCGCACCTCGTCGCCGCCCAGCACGCCGGAGTCCCGACGGCGGGCGTGGTGGACGGTGGTGGCCGGCGGGCGGCGCCCCGGCAGTCGTGGCACCACACCTGACCCGGCGCCGCGCAGCCGCCGCAGCGGGCCGGGAGCACGAGCCCGCCCGCGGCGTGCAGCCCGGCCACGAGCCGGTCGACGACGTCCATCGGGCGAGCATCGTCGGGACCGGACGGGGTGAAGGGCGCGCGCGGCGTCGCCTCGATCAGCGCCCGTGCCTCGGCGTCGCCGACGATGCGCGGCGCATGGTCGAGCTTGCCCGCCAACTGATCGGGCACCGCGTCGAAGCCGGGGCCGGTGAAGACGATCTTCGCCCGGGTATCGTTGATGATATAGGCCCATTCGACGGGCGAAAGCCGCCAGCCGATCGGCGCCATGACGATCCCGGCGCGCGCGGCGCCAAAGAAGAGCGTGAAATAGAGGTCGCTGTTCTTGCCGATCCACGCGATGCGATCGCCCTTTTCGAGCCCCGCGGCGCGCAGCGCGCTTGCCACGCGCGCCGTCCGCTCCTCAAGCTCGGCATAGGTGGACAATCGGTCCTCTTCGCGCATCGCAATGCGCGACGGCCGGTCGGCGGCCCAGTGGGTGATGAATTCGTCGAAACTGACAAGGTCCGAAACGTCGGCAGCCATCGATCCTCTCTCCTCGAATCGCGTTGCTATTTGCAATCGAGAAGGACGCTAAAGCTTCGGCGGCCAAGGTAAAGCGCCGAACGCC
>JACXUW010000015.1 GCA_014763705.1 Micrococcales bacterium
CCTCGGGTGAGCGGGCCGACTGGAGGCACCACCGCCTCGTCGGCGACGCGGTCGAGCTCGACGTGGCGTCCTTCGTCGCGGCCCGGGGGCGGACCATCGCGTTCGTCCGGGAGCTCGTGGCGGCGACCCTCTCGCGTCCGCCCCACCTCGGGTGCTTCGGCCTCCACGAGTGGGCGATGGTGCACCGGCTGCCGGCCGACGACGTGCGCCACCCGGGATGGCCGCTGCGCCTCGGACCGGCCGGCACCGACGCGGTCCTCGAGCGGCACACGGTGCGCTGCTCGCACCACGACGCGTTCCGGTTCTTCACCGAGTCGGCGGTCCCGCTCAACCAGCTGCGCCCGACCCGGGAGGGCCAGGCGTCGCTCGAGCAGCCCGGCTGCCTCCACGCCGGGATGGACGTCTACAAGTGGTCGTTCAAGCTGGCCCCGCTCGTGCCGAGCCACCTCACCGCCGACGCCTTCGACCTGGCCCGCGAGATCCGGGTGCTGGACATGCAGGCGTCGCCGTACGACCTGCGCGAGCTGGGGTACGAGCCGGTTCCCATCGAGACCCCGGAGGGCAAGGCCGAGTACCTCGAGCGGCAGCGAGCGTTCACCGTGCGCTCGAACGAGTTGCGCCGCAGGCTCCTCGACGTCCTCTCGGCCGTCGACACACCGGTGCCAGCCGGCTGAGCGGCCGTCAGGCGGCAGTGGCGAAGCACCAGTCGACGTGCCTCTCGAGGACGGAGTCGTCCCATCGGGTCGGGGCGGGAGGCTGGTGCGGCTCGCTGCCCCACCCGAGCAGGGGCGGCGCCAGGGAGCGGTAGGTGTGCCCGGTCGGGGTCCGGGTCACGGTCTCGTGGGGTGAGCCGCGGGCGACGGTGACCTGCCAGCCGGGCGCTTCCTTGACGAGGTTGCAGCGGGCGCACTTCCCGTTGCCGTTCCACGCGCTCGTGGGTCCGCCGTCGCGGGCGGGGTGGGCGTGGTCGGCGTGCACGATGGCGGAGCCGCAGAACGGAGTGGTGCACACGTCGTCACGCAGGACGAGGACCCGGCGCGGGCCGCCGGCGAAGGGGCGGCGCCGGGAGTCCATCGCCACGAGGTCGCGACCGTCCGGGCTCGTGTAGAGCCGCCGCAGCCACACCGACGCGGGGCCGGCTCCCTCGATCCAGGCCCGTGCGACCGGCGCCGGCACCGACCCGTGCCCGGGCACCCGCGCGGGCTCGTCGACGGACCGGTCGGGGTCGCCCGTGCCGAGGAGCGCCCGGTCGGTCATGACCAGCTGCACCTCCACCGGCTGCACCTGGCCCGGGGCCAGCCCGGCCATGAGCCGCAGGGCGACGTCGGCGCTGACCGCCCCGACGGCGCGCCCCTCGTCCTCGCACTGCCCACCGACCACGCTCCTGGCGCGGCGCAGCAGGGCTGCGTGGGCCTCGACCACCTCACGGAGCGGTCCGAGGACGGTCAGGTACGCCATGCCGTCCGGTGCCGGCCGGACGGTCACCCGCCGGCTCCGCACCGCGGCCTCCATCCGCCGGACCACCGACGCCGCGTCGAGCTCGGCCGCGACGCGTGCGGCGGCCCGCCGGCCATCCGCGCCGACAGCCGTGGCAGCGCGTCCGCGATGCGGCGGTCGACCTCGGCGCGGTGCTCGCGGGTCAGCGTCGCCGTCTCGCGCACGACCTCCACCGCGGCGCGCTCGGAGACGGCGCCGTCGGTCAGGGCGGCCATCAGGCACGGCATCTCGCGCACGAGCGCGCGGGACAGCCCGACGAACCGGTCACCCGTGCTCGGCGACTCGTGCCGGGCCAGCGCCACCTCCGACCCCACCGACCGGGCCACGTCCTGGGGAGTGACGGCCTCTCGCGACACCCTCAGCGCGTCGGTGGCCCTCGCCTGGCACGCCGCGGCCGCGCCCTTGAGCCGCTCGAGCTCGGCGACCAGCGCCACCCGCTCATGGTCGCTCAGCGCCTCGACGTCGACGGTGGCGAGTGACGCACGCACCCCGGCCACGACGGCCGCCGGCGTGGGACCACCACGTCTGTCCTGCACCGCGATCGCCGCCATGGCCCCTGCCTTTCCCCTGTTCCCCAACCCTAGAACCGACCACTGACAACGGGCCGCCCGATCGCCCACGTCCGACCCCGGCACGGGCACGGGCACGGGCACGGGCACGGGCACGCGTGAGATCGTCGGGCAGGTCGGTGCCGCAGGCCGCACACTGTGGGCATGGTCGACCAACGCCCCCGGCGGCCACGGCCGTTCGTCTACCGCGGGGACAACTACGGCGGGGTGATGACGCCTGTGTTCGTTCCCGTCTTCGGGGCGGCGAGCGTCTTCGTGCTCGTGAGTACCCTCCGCGGAGACGGCCCGCCTCTGTGGTTCGGCCTCACGTGGGTCTCGTTCGCGATGGCGGCGGTCGGCCTCACCGCGTTCGGCTACGCCACGAAGATCGAGGTGGACCAGTCGTTCATCCGATGGAGCTACCTGGCGAGGCGCGGTGGGTCCGCGCCGGTCGAGGACATCGAGAGCGTCGGCGCCCTCGGCTGGGCGATGCCGGGGTGGGTGCGGTTGAAGGACGGCCGTCGGATCTGGATCCAGACCACGCCCGGCTTCCGTCGGCTCCGTGAGGCGATCGCTCGGGTCAGCCCCGACGCCCGCGTGTGAGCGCGACGCCCGCTCGAGGCCACGTCGCCGCTCCGCCGGGCCTGCCACAGCTGCCGGTGCCCGAGGACCGGCTCGAGTCGCTGGACGGCACGACGTCGTCATGATCGGCCACATCCGCCGGACCAGACCCTTCCGCTTCTCCGGGTCCGGGGGTTTGCTGGTCCCCATGGACAGCACGATGCAGCCGACCCCCCTCCTCGTCAGCCAGGTCCTGCGGTTCGGGACCACGCTGCACGCCGACCAGGAGGTCGTCACCTGGACCGACGACGGTCCACGCCGCGCGACCTACGCGGAGGTCGGTCGGCAGGCCGCGCAGCTGGCCCATGCCCTCCACGGGCTCGGCGTCGAGGGGGACGACCGGGTCGCCACCTTCATGTGGAACAACGCCGAGCACTTCACCGCCTACTTCGCGGTGCCGTCCATGGGCGCGGTGCTCCACGCCCTCAACATCCGGTTGTTCCCCGAGCAGATCGTCTACGTCGCGAACCACGGTGGCTCGAAGGTCGTCATCGTCGACAACACCCTCGCGGCCCCCTTGGCCAAGCTGCTCCCCCACCTGCCCAAGGTCCGCCACGTCGTCGTCAACGGCCCGGTCGACGACGACACCCGCGCCGCGCTGACGGCGCCCGACCACGTCGAGGCGGTGCACGACTGGGCCACCCTCCTCGAGGGAGAGCCGACGACCTACGAGTGGCCCGAGGACCTCGACGAGAACTCCGCCTCGTCGCTCTGCTACACCTCCGGGACGACGGGCAACCCCAAGGGCGTCGCGTACTCACACCGCTCCAACTACCTCCACGCCGTGACGACCGCGATGACTGCCGACACCCGTCAGGGCGACCGGCTGCTCGTCGTGGTGCCCCTCTTCCACGCCAACGCGTGGGGCTTCCCCTACCTCGCGATGGCGGTGGGCGCCTCCCTGGTCATGCCGGACCGGTTCCTCCAGGCCGCCCCGCTCGCGACGATGATCGAGAGCGAGAAGGTCACCTTCGGGGCCGGCGTGCCGACGATCTGGCTGGACCTGCTGCACCACCTCGAGGAGAACACGGTCGACGTCTCGACGTGCCGCGGCCTCATCGTGGGCGGGTCGGCGGCACCCCCGGCCCTGATGAAGTCCTTCAAGGAGCAGCACGGCATCACCATCCTCCACGCGTGGGGCATGACCGAGATGTCCCCGATCGGCACCGCGGCCGTGCCCCCGGCCGCCGTCGAGGAGGGGTCGGACGCCTACTGGGACTACGCGACCTCGCAGGGCCGCCTCGTCCTCGGCGTCCAGGGGCGGCTCATCGGCCCGGACGGCGGGGAGGTGCCGTGGGACGGCGAGAGCGTCGGCGAGCTCGAGGTCAGGGGACCGTGGATCACCGGCTCGTACAACGCGTTCGGCGGCGAGTCGGACGCCGAGCTCGCCGAGATGGCCGACAAGTTCCACGACGGGTGGCTGCGGACCGGCGACGTGGGCACGCTGACCCCGGACGGCTTCCTCCGGCTCACCGACCGCGCGAAGGACGTCATCAAGTCCGGCGGTGAGTGGATCAGCTCTGTCGACCTCGAGAACGCGATCATGGCGCACCCGGACGTCCTCGAGGCCTCCGTCGTCGGGGTGCCCGACGAGCGGTGGGGAGAGCGGCCCCTGGCCACCGTCGTGCTGAGGGAGGGCGCCGCCGCCACCCCGGAGTCGCTGCGCGAGTTCCTCGAGGACAAGCTCGCCCACTGGCAGCTGCCCGAGCGGTGGGCGCTCGTCGACGCCGTGCCGAAGACGAGCGTCGGCAAGTTCGACAAGAAGCTGCTGCGTCGCCGGTACGCCGAGGGCGAGCTGGCGGTCCAGACCCTGGACTGAGCCCGACCGGACCGGATCCGCCTGCACCCGAACCCCCGCCACGCGCCGGACGGTGCGAGGGTCGAGGGATGGCCCGTACCGACCCAGCACCCGTCGACCACGCCGCCGCCCCGGGGGACCCTTCGCCCGAGTCGCTCGTCCGCGCCCGGAAGGCGGTCGTCGCGTCGTCGATCGGCAACGCCCTCGAGTGGTTCGACATCATCGTCTACTCGAGCTTCGCCGTCGTCATCAGCGAGCTGTTCTTCCCCGACGTCTCCGGCTTCGCCGCCTTGATGCTCACCTTCCTCACCTTCGCGGTGTCCTACCTCATCCGCCCCCTCGGAGCCGCCGTCATCGGCAACTGGGCCGACCGGCACGGGCGCAAGCGGGCGCTCTCGATGACCATCCTCACGATGATGGTCGGCACCGGCCTCATGGCCGTGGCCCCGACGGCGGCCGTCATCGGCCCGGTCGCCGCCGGACTCTGGCTGCTGGCCTCCCGTCTCGTGCAGGGTTTCTCGGCCGGTGGCGAGTTCGGGACCGCGACGACCTTCCTCGTCGAGTCGGCTCCCGAGCGGCGCGCGTTCTACGGCAGCTGGCAGGTCGCGACCCAGGGCGCGGCGATGTTCCTCGCCTCCGGGTTCGGCTTCCTCCTCACGACCTTCCTCTCCCACGACGCCCTCTACACGTGGGGCTGGCGGGTCCCCTTCCTCGTCGGCATGCTCATCGGGCCGATCGGCTGGTACATCCGCCGCAAGATGGACGAGACCGAGGACTTCGAGTCCGCCGAGAAGCTGGACAGCCCACTCGCCTCCACGGTGAGCACCCACGTCGGCCGCCTGCTCGCCGCCGCGGGGGCCGTCGCCCTCGCCTCCCTGTCGGTCTACCTCATCCTCTACATGCCGACCTTCGCCGTGAAGAGCCTCGGCCTGCCCGCGTACGCCGGCTTCCTCGGCGGAATCATCGCCGGGCTCGTCACCCTCGTCGGCACGCCGTTCGTCGGCACGCTCGCCGACCGCGTCGGTCCGGGACGGGTGATGTCGGTCGCCGCCGTCGCCGGGCTCGTCGTCGCCTGGCCGCTCTTCCAGCTGCTCGTCGCGGTGCCGACCGTCGCGGTCCTCACCCTCGTCCAGGTCGTCTTCGGCCTCGTCATGGCCGCCTACTTCGGCCCGCTGCCCGGGCTCTACCACGACCTGTTCCCGACCAACGTCCGCACCACCGGCATGGCCGTCGGCTACAACCTCGGCGTGCTCGTCTTCGGCGGCTTCGCCGGGGCGGTCTTCACCTTCCTCGTCGAGCAGACCGGCAGCAAGTCCTCGCCGAGCCTGTACTTCATGGCCGTCGCGGTGCTCTCGCTCGCCACCATCCTCGTCGTCCGGCGCCGCTACGGCATCAGATGACGCAGACCCTCAGCGCGGGCTGACCCCGGCCCGGACGAGCCCGTAGGTCACCGACTCGACGAGCGCGTCCCAGCTCGCCTCGAGGATGTTCGCCGCGACCCCGATCGTCGTCCACGACGTCGTGCCGTCCGAGGTCTCGATGAGCACGCGCGTCACGGCATCGGTGCCGTGCGCGGCGTCGAGGATGCGGACCTTGTAGTCGATGAGCTCGAGCTCGGCGATCTCGGGGTAGGTCGCCGAGAGCGCGGTGCGCAGGGCGTGGTCGAGGGCGTTGACCGGGCCGTTGCCCTCGCCGGTCTCGACGTGCCGGCGCTCCGCCGCCCGCACCTTGACCGTCGCCTCGGACAGGGCGTCCTCGTCGCCGCGCGCGTCGGTGATGACCCGCCACGACTCGACCTCGAAGAACGCCGGCAGGGTGCCGTCGATCTCGCGGCGCAGCAGCAGCTCGAAGCTCGCGTCGGCGGCGTCGAAGGTGTACCCGCGCAGCTCGCGTTCCTTGACCGTGGCCAGGACCCGCCGCAGGGTGGCCGCGTCCGTCTCGTCGGACGCGTCGAGGTCGAACCCGAGCTCGCGCGACTTCAGCTCGATGGACGCCCGGCCGGCCATGTCGGAGACGAGCATGCGCATGTCGTTGCCGACGTGCTTGGGGTCGAGGTGCTGGTAGAGGTCGGGGTCGACCTTGATGGCGCTCGCGTGCAGCCCGGCCTTGTGCGCGAACGCGCTCGATCCGACGTACGGCTGGCGCGAGTACGCCGGCACGTTGGTCACCTCGGCGATGGCGTGCGCGATGCGGGTGGCCTCCTGCAGCCGGTGTGGCTCCAGCAGCTCGCGGCCGCCCTTGAGCTGGAGGTTGGCGACGACGGTGAGCAGGTCGGCGTTGCCGGTGCGCTCGCCGTAGCCGTTGATCGTGCCCTGGACGTGCGTGGCACCGGCGTCGACGGCGGCCATCGAGTTGGCGACGGCGCACCCGGTGTCGTTGTGGCAGTGGATGCCGACCCGCGCGCCGGTCGTGCGCACGACGTCGTCGACGACGCCGCCGACCTCGCCGGGCAACAGGCCGCCGTTGGTGTCGCAGAGGGCGACCACCTCGGCCCCGGACTCGACGGCGGCGCGCACGACCTCGAGCGCGTAGTCGCGGTCGGTGCGGTAGCCGTCGAAGAAGTGCTCGGCGTCGAGGAAGACCCGGCGGCCTTCACCGCGCAGGAAGGAGACGGTGTCGCGGACCATCTCGAGGTTCTCCGCGAGCGTCGTCCGCAGCGCGCGCTCGACGTGGCCGGTGTGCGACTTCGCGACGAGGGTGACGACCTGCGCCTCGGAGTCGAGCAGCGCGCGCACGAGCGGGTCCGTGTCGGCCCGGCCGCCGGCCCGCCGGGTGGCCCCGAACGCCGCGAGTGTGGCGTGCCGCAGCCGCAGGTCGCGGGCCGCGCGGGCGAAGAACTCGGTGTCCTTGGGGTTCGCGCCCGGCCAGCCGCCCTCGATGTAGCCGACCCCGAGCTCGTCGAGGTGCGCGGCGATCGCCATCTTGTCGGCGACGGTGAGGTTGAGGCCCTCCTGCTGGGCGCCGTCGCGCAGGGTGGTGTCGTACACGTGCAGGTCGCTCATCGGAATCCGTCCGCGGTCCAGGCCGGTCACCCGGCGCTCGTGCCCCGGCCCTGGTCGGGCCGGGGCGTCGACGCGTGCTGCTCGGTGCCATCATCGTCCAGCGTGTGCCCGGGCCGGCCGCAGGGGTGGGCGGCGACCCGTCTCCGTCGGGCCGGGCCGTCCCCCTGTCGGGTGACGTCCCGTCCCAACAAAAAGACCCCCCGGGTGTGGGAGGTCTGCGCGACGAGCTGGGTGCTCGTCGCGCTACACGATGATGATCGCGGTGGTGGCCGCGTCACGGAACGTCACGGAGCCAGCGTGGCACGCGCGTGGCCGGACGGCCAGCGCGCGTCCACATCGTGGCGCGGTCACCCCTGTGCGACGACGGCCGCGGTCTCCCACCACGGGTCGAGGCCCGGCGGGTCGGCGACGTCGACCCGGTCGCCGACGCGCGGCACCGCGACGCGCACCCCCTCGGTCGCCGCCGCGACGAGGAGGCGATCCACCGGCTCGGCCCACGGGTGCGGCGCGAGGACGAAGGTGCACCAGTGGATGGGCAACAGCAGACCACCGTCGAGCTCGAGGGTCGCGCGGACGGCCTCCTCGGGGTCGAGGTGGATGTCGCGCCAGGCGCGGTCGTAGGCGCCGACCGCCATGAGCGAGACGTCGAACGGCCCGTGCTCGGCCCCGATGCCCGGGTAGCCGTCGAAGTAGCCGGTGTCGCCGCTGAAGAAGACCCTGCCGCCCGGCCCGGCGAGGACCCAGGAGGCCCAGAGCGTGCCGTCGCGGCGCAGCCCGCGGCCGGAGAAGTGCTGCGACTCCACCGCCGTGACGCGCACCGGTCCGACGTCGTGCCCCTCGCCCCAGTCGCACTCGACGACCCGCGAGCCCGGCACCCCCCAGACGTCGAGGTGCGCCCCGATGCCGAGCGGGACGAGGAAGACGGCGTCGGTCGTCGTCGCGAGGGTCTGGATGCTCGCCATGTCGAGGTGGTCGTAGTGGTCGTGCGAGATGACCACCGCGTCGACCCGGCCGACCCGCTCGAGCGGCACGGGGGTGGCATGCAGCCGTCGTGGACCGACGTGCTGGCTCGGGGAGCACCGCTCGCTCCACACGGGGTCGAGCAGGAGGCGGACGCCGTCGAGCTCGACGAGGGCGCTCGCGTGGCCGAACCACGTGACGTGCAGGCCGCTCGCCGCCGGCTCCCGGTGCGCGCTGACGACCGGGATGGGCCCGGGCGGGCGGCGGGTCTCGGCGTTGGCGCGGTACCGCTCGAGCACGTCGCGCTGGCTGCTCGGCATCGACGCCGTGCCCCGGCGGCGGTTGTGGAAGGCGCCGGCCCGGTAGTTGGGCGACCGGCGCATCCGTTCGAGTCGGACGCCGTCCGGACGGGCGCCCATCGCGGCGCCGACCCCGCGCCCGGCGGCCGCGAGCGCACCGAGGGCACTGGCCGCCCCTGCGGCGACGGCGATCCTGTTGAGCCTGCTCACTCGGACATTGTCACCCGAGGACCGGACAGGAGCGCCCGCGTCCACCCTGTCGAGACGGAACCGGGCGATCGCGGCCCGGGCGGCGGTGGCCGGAGGCGCCTCGGACCGCGACCGTGGCTTCCTCGCCTACGGTGGAGGGGATGCCCCGCAGCAGCCCCTCCCCCGGCGACCTGGCCCACCGTCCGCTGGACTACCCGCTCGCACCGGTCGGCGGGCCGCGCCTGCTCGTCGACGATCGCGCGCACGTGCTGCGACCGCGCCGGCCCCGGACGCTCGACGCGTTGCTCCGGGCGCACGGCGCCGCGCCCCTCGCGCGGCGCACCCCGGTGCTGGCCATCGGCTCGAACGCCGCCGGCGAGGTGCTCGCCCACAAGCTCTCCCGGTCGGGGGTGTCGGCGGTCGTACCGCTGCTCACGGGTGTCGTGCGCAACCTCGCGGTCGGGCACACGGCCTACGTCGCGCGCGGCGGCTACGTCCCCGCGGCGCCGGTCCACCGCACCGGCGCACGCACTCGCGTCGTCCTCCAGCTCCTCGACGACGACCAGCTCGCCGCGGTGGACGCCACCGAGCCCGGCTACGACCGGGTCGAGCTGGCCGCTCGGCACTACCCCCTCGTCGTCGCAGGCGGGTTCCGCCCGACTTGGTTCCACGTCTACGCCGCGCGGGACGGGGCACTGGTGCTGCCCGGTCGGGCGCCGCGGCTGCTGCGCCAGTCCGAGGTGCTGGCCTCGCTGCGGGCGGCCGGCGTCCCGCACACCGACCACGAGGACCCCGCCGACGTGGCCGCGGGACTCACCTCGTCGGCGGAGCGGCGGGATGCCGTCCGCGCCCACCTGGCCCGGCACGGCCTCGCCCGACCACACCGGCTGCGCGCCCGCCCGGCGACCCGACTGCGCTGGACCGAGGCGCTCAGGCCCGCAGCCGGGCCCGCTCGGTGGCGGCGCTGACGAGCGCGGCGAAGAGGTCGGCGCACTCCCCCTCCTCCGCGTGCCACTGCACGGCGACCCGGAAGCGGCCGGAGCGGTCCTCCATCGCCTCGAGCGTGCCGTCCTCGTGCCACGCCGACGGCTCCCAGCCGGTGCCGGCCAGGGACTCCGGGACCACCGCCTGGTGGTGGTAGGTCGGCACGTCGAGCGGGAGGTCGCCGAGGATGCCGGCCAGGACGCTCCCGCCGACCGGCTCGACGTGGTGGGAGGTGTACACCCCGGGCCGCGGCGAGTGGGCCTCGTGCCCGACGCGGTCCGGGAGGTGCTGCTCGAGGACGCCGCCCGCGGCCACCGCCATCACCTGCATGCCGCGGCAGATGCCGAGGGTCGGCAGGTCGACCTCCTCGGCGGCCCGCACGAGTGCCGTCTCCCAGGCGTCGCGGTCCGGGCGCGGGTCCTGCGATGTCGGGTGCGGCGCAGCGTCGTAGCGGGCGGCCTCGACGTCCGCTCCCCCTGCGACGACGAGTCCGTCGACCCGCTCGAGGACGGCCCGCGCCATCACCTCGTCGACGTCCGGGCGCGGCGGGAGGACGACGGCGACCCCGCCGACCGCCTCGACCTGCGCGACGTAGCGGTGCGGCAGCACGACGCTGCGCTGACCGACCCAGGGGAAGCGGTCGACCTCCTCGACGTAGCAGGTGATGCCGATGACCGGTCGGGTGGTGGGCACGACGAGACCTCAGAGCGGCGTGACGTACGCGCCCGAGATGCCGCCGTCGACGAGGAAGGTCGAGGCGGTCATGAAGCTCGACTCGTCGGACGCGAGGAAGAGGACCGCGTTGGCCATCTCCTCCGGCTCCCCGAACCGACCCATCGGCACGTGGACGAGCCGCCGGGCCGCGCGCTCGGCGTCCTTGGCGAAGAGCTCCTTGAGCAGCGGGGTGTTGACCGGGCCCGGGCAGAGCGCGTTGACCCGGATCCCCTGCCGGGCGAACTGCACTCCGAGCTCGCGGGTCATCGACAGCACACCGCCCTTGGACGCCGAGTAGGAGATCTGCGACGTCGCCGCGCCCATGACGGCGACGAAGCTCGCCGTGTTGATGATCGAGCCGCCGCCCTGCTCGAGCATCATCGGGATGACGGCCTTGCAGCAGAGGTAGACCGACGTGAGGTTGACCTCCTGGACCCGGCGCCACGCGTCGAGGTCGGTGTCGAGGATCGAGTCGTCGTCGGGCGGGCTGATGCCGGCGTTGTTGAAGGCGATGTCGACCCGTCCGTGCCGCTCCTTCGCCGTGGCGAAGAGCCGGTCGACGTCGTCCTTGCTCGCGACGTCGCAGTGCACGTAGGTCCCGCCGATCTCGGCGGCGAGGGCCTCGCCGGCGTCGTCCGAGAGGTCGGCGACGACGACCGTCGCGCCCTCCTCCGCGAAGCGACGGACGGTCGCGAGGCCGATGCCCGAGCAGCCGCCGGTGACGACGGCGACCTTGCCCGCGAGCCTGCCTGCCATGTTCTCTCCTCAGGTGTGGGGGTGTGGTGGGGGTCAGTCGTCGGTGGCGATGAAGACGTTCTTCACCTCGGTGAAGGCGTCGAGGGCGTCCGGGCCGAGCTCACGCCCGAGGCCGCTCGCCTTGAAGCCGCCGAAGGGTGTCGAGTACCGCACCGAGGAGTGGCTGTTGACCGAGAGGTTGCCGGACTCGACGGCCCGCGAGACGCGCAGCGCCCGGCCGAGGTCGCGCGTCCAGATCGAGCCGGAGAGACCGTAGTCGCTGTCGTTGGCCTTCGCGACGGCGTCTGCCTCGTCGTCGAACGGGAGGACGGCGACGACCGGTCCGAAGACCTCCTCGCGCCAGATCCGGTCGCTCGTGCCGCGCGGGAGGACGACGGTCGGCGGGTACCACCAGCCACGCCCCTCGGGGGCACTGCCGCGGAAGGCGACGTCGACCGCGTCGTGCCCGTCCGTGCCGTCGACGAACCCGCGGACCGTCTCACGCTGGCGGTCGCTGACCAGTGGCCCCATCTCGGTCGCCTCGTCGCCCGGGTCGCCGACGACGACGTCCTTGAGCGCGGACTCGAAGCGCTCCATGAACGCGTCGTGGACGCTGCGCTGGACGAGGATCCGGGTGCGGGCGCAGCAGTCCTGGCCCGCGTTGTCGAGGAACGACATCGGGGCGGCCGCGGCGGCCTTGTCGAGGTCGGCGTCGGCGAACACGACGTTGGCCGACTTGCCGCCGAGCTCGAGGGTGACCCGCTTGAGGTGCTCGGCTGCTCCGCGCATGATGCCCTGCCCGACCGCGGTCGAGCCCGTGAACGCGATCTTGCGAACGTCGGGATGGGTGACGAACCGTTCCCCGACGACCGACCCCTTGCCCGGGAGGATCGTCAGGACGCCCTCGGGGATGCCGGCCTCGAGCGCCAGCTCGCCGATCCGCATCGCCGTGAGGGGGGTCAGCTCGGCCGGCTTGAGGACGACCGTGTTGCCCGCGGCGAGGGCCGGCGCCATCGCCCAGCCCATGATGGGCATCGGGAAGTTCCAGGGCACGATGACCCCGACGACGCCGAGCGGCTCCTTGAACGTGACGTCGATGCCGCCGGCGACCGGGATCTGCCTCCCGAAGAGGCGTTCCGGGGCCGCGGAGTAGTACCGCAGCACGTTGACGACGTTCCCCGCCTCCCACCGCGCGTTGCCGATGGTGTGCCCGGCGTTGCGCACCTCGAGGCGGGCCAGCTCCTCCGCGTGCTCCTCGACGACGTCGGCGAACCGACGCAGGAGCAGGGCGCGGTCGGCGGGCGCGACGGCCCGCCAGGCCGGCCCGACCTCGACCGCGCGGGCGACCGCGGCGTCGGTCTCCTCGACGCCGACGAGGTCGATCGTCGTGACGACCTCCTCGGTCGAGGGGTCGATGACGTCGTGCGTGGTGGTGGTGCTCATCGGGTGGTGCTCACAGCCTCTCGAATCCTCGGACCCGCTCCCAGTCGGTGACCGCCGCGGTGAACGCGGTGATCTCGACGTCGGCGGCGTTGACGTAGTGGTCGACGACCTCGTCGCCGAACGCGGCCCGGGCGACCGCGCTGCCGGCGAGGAGGTCGCGGGCCTCCGCGAGCGTGCGGGGCACGTGCTCGTAGTCGCCCTTGTACGCGTTGCCCTCGCACACGGGCGGCAGCTCGAGGCCCTCGCGGATACCGTGCAGCCCCCGCCGGCCATCATCGCGGCGACCGCGAGGTAGGGGTTGACGTCGCCGCCCGGCACCCGGTTCTCGACCCGCAGGCCGGCGCCGTGGCCGACCACCCGGAGCGCGCAGGTGCGGTTGTCCGTGCCCCACGCCACGGCCGTCGGCGCAAACGAACCGGGGGCGAATCGCTTGTAGGAGTTGATGTTCGGGGCATAGAAGTACGTCAGCTCGCGCATCGTCGCGAGCAGGCCGGCCATGAAGTGGTCGAAGAGCTCGGAGCGCCCGCCGTCCCGCTCGTCGTCGGCGAACACGACCTCGCCGTCGGTGCCGCGCAGGGACAGGTGGATGTGGCACGAGTTGCCCTCGCGCTCGTCGTACTTGGCCATGAAGGTGAGCGCCTGCCCGTGCCGCGCGGCGATCTCCTTGGCGCCCGTCTTGTAGACGGAGTGGTTGTCGCAGGTGCGCAGCACGTCGTCGAAGAGGAAGCCGATCTCGTGCTGCCCGAAGTTGCACTCGCCCTTGGCCGACTCGACCGTCATCCCCGCGCGGTACATCTCGTTGCGGATCTCGCGCAGCACCGGCTCGACCTTGCTGCCGCCGAGGATCGAGTAGTCGACGTTGTAGCGGTTGGCCCCGGTGAGGCCGTGGTAGCGACGGTCCCAAGCGGCCTCGTAGCTGTCCTCGAAGAGGATGAACTCGAGCTCGGTGCCGGCGAAGGCCGCCCAGCCGCCCTCCGCGGCCGCCGCCACCTGCCGCTTGAGGACGCTGCGCGGCGACTGGACGACGTCGCCCGAGCCGTCGAGCCAGGTGAGGTCGCTCTGGATCGTCACCGACGCCGGGTGGCCGGGTGTGCGCCGGAGGGTGGTGAGGTCCATCTCGAAGAACATGTCGCCGTAGCCGCGCTCCCACGAGGAGATGGCGTAGCCGTCGACGGTGTTCATGTCGACGTCGACGGCGAGGAGGTAGTTGCAGCCCTCGGTTCCGGCCTCGAGCACGTGCTCGAGGAAGAAGGCGCCATGGATCCGCTTGCCCTGCAGGCGACCCTGCATGTCGGTGAAGGCCACGATCACCGTGTCGACGGTGCCGTCGGCCACGTCGGACCGCAGCTGCTCGAGGGTCAGCTGCGGCGGACCGCCGCGGTGGATCGAGCTCGTCATGGTGCTCCTCCGGTCATCCGATGAGTCCGCGCAGCAGCGCGGAGGTGGCGTCGCAGTGTTCTTCCATGGCCGTCCGGGCCGCGTCGGGCGCCCCGGTGAGGATGGCGCCGACGACGGCCTCGTGCTGGTCGTGCGAGTGCTGGATGTTCTTGCGCAGCACGGGGATCGCGGCGAGCATCTCGCCGAGCGCGGCCTGCGCCCGGGTCACCGCCTCGATGAGCATCGGCGACCCGGACACGGTGGCGACGGCGAGGTGGAGACGACTGTCGGCGAGCCGGTGGGCGCCGGGGTCGGCGGCCTCGGTCGTCTCGCGCAGGCAGGCCGCGAGCCAGGCCCGCTGGTCGCCGGAGAGGTCACGGGTGGCCGCCAGCCAGGCCGCCCCCGGCTCGACGACGCGGCGGAAGTCGAGGGCGTCGAGGAGGGTGGCGCCGCGGCGCACGGGTCGCCCGGTGCCGGGCTCCGGAGCGGTGTAGGTGACCACCGTGCCGCCGCCCCGGCCGCGGCGGGTCGTCACGAGGCCGGCGTCGCGCAGCGCGGCGATGGCGTCGCGGAGGGTGTTGCGGGCCACCCCCATCCGCTCGGCGAGCTCGCGCTCGGGGGGCAGCTGGTCGCCGTCGACGAGGACCCCGAGCCGGATCGCCGTCGCCAGGTGCTCGACCGTCGTCTCGAAGGGGTTGCCGACCGCCTGCCGCAGGATCGCCGAGGGCAGGTGCGTCACGACGGCGGGGTCGCTCATCGGGTCCCCTCCTCCTCGTCGCGGCGCCTCCTCCGGACCACCCTGTCCGAAGGTTCGGTTCTGGACCTTTCGTCCGGTCGAGTGTGTCACGGCCGGCCCAGCCTCGTCCCGTCCGGGTCGAACGGCGGACGCCGCGAGACGGTCAGCGGCAGCCGCTCCCCCGCGAGATCCACCTCCCACGTCCCGGTGTCGCACCAGGCCGGGGTTGCGCCCGCCCCGGCCCGGTCACCGACGAGAGCCAGGCCGACCGAGGCGCCGACGCTCGCCCCCCACGCGGCGCTCGTCACCTGGCCGACCGGCTCGCCGTCACGGAGCACGAGCTCGCCACCCCACAGCCACGCCTCCGGGTCGCTGCACACCAGCGAGACCACGCGGCGTGCCGGACCGGCCGCACGCCGCGCCTCGACGGCGCCGCGTCCGAGGAAGTCGGTGTCACCGCCCAGCTTGCAGGCGAAGGTGAGCCCGGCCTCGACCGGCGTGACCTCCGGGGTCAGCTCGCGGCCGAAGGCCCGGTACCCCTTCTCGAGCCGCATCGCCTCGATGGCCGAGTACCCGGCGGGCACGAGCCCGAGGTCGGTGCCGGCCTCGACGAGCGCGTCGTGCACGACCAGGGCCTGCTCGGTCGGGACGTACAGCTCGTAGCCCAGCTCGCCGACGTAGGTGATCCGGGTGACCCGCGCCCGGCCCCGGCCGACCGGCAGCACGCGTGAGGTCCCGAAGGGGTGCGCGGCGTCGTCGAGGGGCGCCGGCGTCAGCCGGCCGAGCAGCTCGCGGGAGCGCGGCCCCATGAGGCCGAGCACCGCGTAGGCGCCCGTCACGTCGACGACCGCGGTGGCACCGACCCGGTGGCGGCGCAGGCGGTCGAGGTCGCGCTCGGTCGTCGCGGCGCTGGAGACGACGAGGAACTCCTCGGCCCCGGTGCGCGTGACGGTCACGTCCGCCTGGTACCCGCCGTGCGCGTCGAGCATCCCCGTGTAGACGGCCCGGCCGACCGGGACGTCGACGTCGGCGGTGCAGGTCCACTGCAGCGTGGCGAGCGCGTCCGGGCCGGTGACGAGGTACTTGCTGAACGAGGTCTGGTCGAAGAGTGCGACCGCGGAGCGGGTGGCCCGCTGCTCCGCGTCGCACCAGTCGGCCCACGCCGGGCGCCCCCACGAGTAGTCGAGCCGCGGCTCCTCCCCCGCCGGCGCGAAGACGAGCGGGCGCTCCCAGCCGTTGCGGCTGCCGAGGACGGCACCCTGCGCGACGATGCGGTCGTACAACGGCGAACAGCGTTGTGGGCGACCGGAGGTCAGCTCGCGGTTGGGCCAGGGAACGGCGTAGTGCAGGCCGAGCACCTCGACGACCCGCGAGCGCAGCCAGGTGCGGTTCGCGGCGACGGACGGGAACCGCCGGACGTCGACGGCCACGAGGTCGGTCGTCGGCTCGCCGTCGAGCACCCACTCGGCGAGCGCGCGCCCGGCGCCCCCGGCGGAGGCGATGCCGACGGAGTTGAAGCCCGCGGCGACGAAGAAGCCGTCACAGCCCGGCGCCTCGCCGAGGATGAACTGGTTGTCCGGGGTGAACGACTCGGGACCGTTGTAGAACTTGCGGATCCCGGTGTCGGCGAGGACCGGCAGCCGGTGCACCGCGCTGTCCATGAGCACCGAGAAGTGCTCCCAGTCCTCCTCGAGCAGCCGGAACTCGAACGGGTACGGGATCTCCTCCGGCGCCACCCACGGCTTGGCCTCCGGCTCGAACCCGCCGACGAGCAGGCCCCCGACCTCCTCCTTGACGTAGGTGTACCCGTCCGGGTCGCGCAGGACCGGCAGGTCGCGGTGCACGCCCTCGACCTGGTCGGTGACGACGTAGAAGTGCTCGGCGGGGTGCAGCGGCACCTCGACACCGGCCATCGCCCCGACGAGCGGTGCCCACTGTCCGGCGGCGTTGACGACGACCTCGCACTCGACCTCGCCGTGCTCGGTGAGCACGCCGGTCACCCGCCGCCGGTCCCCCCGCTCCTCGAGCCGCAGCCCGGTGACCCGCACCCGCTCGGCGACGCGCACGCCGAGCGCCCTGGCACCGCGGGCCAGGGCCTGGGTGAGGTCGGCCGGGTCGGCCCGGCCGTCACCGGGCAGCCAGATCGCACCCTGCAGGTCGTCGGTGCGCAGCAGAGGGTAGCGCTCGGCGGCCTGCGCGGGAGTCAGCAGCTCGCAGTCGAGGTCGTACGCAGCGGCGTTGGCCACGGTGCGCCGCAGCTGCACCATCCGCTCGGGTGTGCGGGCGACGGTCAGCCCGCCGCACACGCGGTAGCCGGTCGAGAGCCCGGTCTCGGCCTCGAGCCGCGCGTAGAGCTCGGTGGAGTACCGGACCAGCCGCGTCGCGGCCTCGCTGGCCCGCAGCTGGCCGACGAGCCCGGCGGCGTGCCACGTCGTCCCGCACGAGAGGGTGCCCTGCTCGAGGACGAGCACGTCCGTCTCGCCGAGGTGGGCCAGGTGGTAGGCGACGGACGCCCCGACCACCCCGCCGCCGACGACGACGACGCGGGCGCGCTGCGGCAGCTCGACCGTGCTCACCGCGCCGCTCCCGCGGCTCCTGCGGCGAGCAGCGCGTCGAACCGCGGACCGCCGGCGAGCGCGCGGGCGGCGTCCAGCTTCTCCATCGCCCACCCCCGGAAGTCGTAGTCGATGCTGCTCGTCCCCTCCTGGATGATGCCCCACAGCGTCCAGCCGTAGCGGGCGAGGAACCCCCAGAGCTCGGCCCGTGCCGCGTCCGCCGGGTCGGCGCGCCCGTAGTAGGCGGTGCACAGCTCGACGAGCGCCTCCGGGCCGAGGCGGGCCTCGGCCACCGCGTTCCCGAGCTCGAAGGACGGCTCGTTCATCCCGGAGTACTCGTAGTCGATGATCCGCAGGTCGCCGCCGTCGTCGAGGACGTTCGCCGGCAGCAGGTCGTTGTGGCAGGCGACCAGCCGCTCGGGCGCGAGGCCCAGCACGGCCTCCGCACGCTCGACGGCCGGCTCGAGGTCGAGGTAGCCGGGCGGCAGGGGGAACCCGCGCTCCCGGACGACGGCGAGGTAATCGCGCCGCAGCGCCACCATGTCGAAGCGACCGACGAACGACGGCGCGGCGTGCAGCCGGCGCAGGGCGGCGGCGAGCCGCCCGAGGTTGGCGCCGACGTCCACCTCGGTCCAGGTGCGCCCCGGGAGGAAGCCGACGACGAGGACCCCGCGGCCGCCGAGGTAGTCGACGACCGGGGCGCCGACCCCGGTCGACGCCGCCGCCAGGGTGTTGACGAACTCGGCGTGCCGGTCGACGCCGAGCAGGCCGGCCTCCGGGGACGACACCCGCACGACGACGTCGAGGCCGGCGTCGGTGCGTACGCGGTGGTTCTCGTTGGTCAGCCCGCCGGGCAGGGCGCTCACGTGGCGGCCCTGCCCGGCGAGGACGGGGATCCCGTCGAGCACCTCGTCGAGGTCGGTCACGACGCAGGGGTCAGGCGAGCGGGTCGCCGGGCTTCCAGTCGTGCTCGGCCCCGCCGTGGGCGGTCTTGCCGTGGTGCTCGAGCGCGATCTCGTCGGCGCTCGTCATGCCGTCCGGCAGGTCGATCGTCGTCTTCGGCCCGGTGAACCACTTCTTCGCCGACAGGTGCCAGCCGATCCACAGCACCAGCAGCGCGCCACCGGTGAGGATCGGTGCGTAGTTGACGAACTTCCACGCGAAGTCGCCGTTGCCCGGGGTTCCGGCCGGGGTGAAGGGCAGGATGAAGTAGACGCTGACCACGGCGATCTCGAGCACCGCGATCGGCGCCATCCACTTCCACTTGGTGCCGAGGTTCCACCGGCCCTGGACGAACGAGTCGCCGGCCCGCCACCGCAGGAAGATCGGGATGGCGAAGGCGAGGTAGAGCCCGATGACGGCCACCGAGACGACGGCGTAGAACGCGGTCGGCACGATGATCGGCGCGTCGGCCGTGCCGATGTTCACCTCGACGAGGGCCGGCAGGGTGATGACCGCGGCGACGAGCGAGGAGACGAGCACCGCGTTGGCCGGCACCTTGCGCGGGGTGAGCCTGGCCCAGAGCGACGCACCGGGCACGGCGCCGTCCCGGCTGAACGCGAAGAGCATCCGGCTGGTCGACGTCATGCACGCCGTCGTGCAGAAGAACTGCCCGATGCTCGCGATGAGGAGCACGGTGCCGGCCCAGCCGGAGGACAGGGCCTGGTTGAAGATGACGGCCACGCCACCGCCGCCGGCCGTGACCGCCTTCGGGTCCTGCACGGCGAAGAGGAAGGCGAGCAGGAGGATCCACCCGCCGATGGCCGAGTAGAAGATCGAGCGCCAGATGCCCTTGGCCGCACCGTCGGCCGCGCCCTGGGTCTCCTCCGAGAGGTGGGCCGAGGCGTCGTAGCCGGTGATCGTGTACTGGGTGAGCAGGAAGCCGAGGGGCAGGACGTAGAACCAGAAGCCGAAGCCGCTGGTGCTGCCGTCGGCGAGGCCGCCGCTGTTGTTGACCCGCATCGAGAAGACGTCGGCGATGCTCATGTGCTTGTCCGGCAGGACGATGAGGATGAGGATGACCGCCGCCGCACCGACGACGTGCCACCACACGGAGACGTTGTTGAGCATCGCGAGCAGGTGGCCGCCGAAGATGTTGACCATCGCGGTGAGGACGAGGACGACGAGGAACATCCAGAAGACCCGCTGGAGGCTGTAGCCCGCGGCCCACGACTCGCTCATCGTGCTGAACGAGAGGTCGAAGAACGTCGCCGTGCCGTAGGCGACCGAGGCGTCGACGGCGAGCAGCCCGATGAGGTTGAGCCAGCCGGTGTAGTAGCCGGCCTTCGCGCCACCGAGCTTGGCGGCCCACCAGTAGATGCCGCCGGAGGTCGGATAGGCCGAGACGAGCTCGGACATGCACAGGCCGATGACGAGGATGAAGGCCGAGATGAGCGGCCAGCCGATCGAGATGGCGATCGGGCCACCGTTGTTCCACGCCTGGCCGAAGGTCGTGAAGCAGCCGGCGAGGATCGAGATGATCGAGAAGGAGATCGCGAAGTTGGAGAAGCCGGACCAGCTGCGGTTCAGCTCCTGCTTGTAGCCGAGCTCGGCGAGGAGGGCCTCGTCGTCGGAGTGGTCGGTCGTCCGGGAAACGCTCACGTGCACCTCTTGATGTGCAGAAGCGGACCACAACGGGTCCGGCGCGGTCGAGTGGTGCACAGACAACACCCGCGGCCGGTCGCTGTCAATGGTCCGCCCAGGAACCATTTACCCGACCGAGTGCACCCCGGCGCCGCGCGGGGCGCCGGGGTGCCGGGGCTCAGACCGCCGGCGGCGCCTGGCGCTCGACCCGCTCGTCGCGACCGTCCTCGTCGGTGCGGACGTCGGGGTCGTGCCGGTCGGCCTCGCGCAGCTGCTCGGCCTGCTGCTCGCGCACCTCGCCGGCCGTCTCGGCCCGCTCGTCCGCCTCGCGGGCGAGCCGCTCGGCCTCGAGCTGCCGACGCTCCGCCTCGGCGCGGGCGAGGTCGGACTTGGCCCGGGCCTCGGTGGCGGCGGCGTCACGCTCGCGGACCTCGCGGTCGTGCTCGGCGGCCTGCTCGCGCAGCTCGGCCGCCTTGGCCCGGGCCGCCTCGTCACGGCGGGACCCACGCTGTCGGAGGATGAGGGCGAGCGCGACGAGGACGACGACGACGATCAGGACGACGAGGATGACGGTGCCCGTGGTCATGGGGACCTCCTGGGGTCGGGGACGGCGGTCCGTCGAACCTAGCGACTCCGTGCCCCTCGTGGAGCCGCCGTGACCTGCGAGAACGCGAGCAGCCGCCCCGGCCTCAGGCGAGGCGGGTCAGCCAGCCGCGCGAGTCCTCGGTCCGGCCGTACTGGACGTCGAGCAGGGCCTGCCGGATGGCCCGGGTCACCTCGCCGCCCTCCTCGCCGGCGGTGGACGGCGCCTCGCCGCCCTCCCAGCGCAGCTCGCCGACCGGCGTGACGACCGCCGCTGTCCCACAGGCGAAGACCTCGCGGATGTGGCCGTCACGCACGCCGTCCTTCCACTCCTCGATCTCGATCCGGCGCTCCTCGGGCTCGAGGCCGAGGTCCTTGGCCAGCTCGAGGATGGAGCTGCGGGTGACGCCCTCGAGGATGGTGCCGGTGAGCTCGGGGGTCAGCAGCCGGCGGTCATCGGTGACGAGGAAGAGGTTCATCCCGCCGAGCTCCTCGATGTACGTGTGCGTCGCGGAGTCGAGGAAGACCGCCTGGTCGCAGCCGTGGTCGATGCCCTCGAGCTGGCCGGCGAGCGAGGAGGCGTAGTTGCCACCGGTCTTCGCCGCGCCCGTGCCGCCGGCGCCCGCGCGGGCGTAGTGCTCGGAGATCCAGAGCGTGACCGGCTTGAGTCCGCGCGGGAAGTACGCGCCGGCCGGTGAGGCGATGACGGAGTAGGTGACCTCGTTCGCCGGACGCACCCCGAGGAAGGCCTCGGAGGCGTACATGAACGGGCGCAGGTAGAGGCTGGTCTCGCCGGTGCCGAACGCGGGCACCCAGGCCTCGTCGACCTGGACGAGGGCCTTGAGCGAGGCGAGGAAGTCGTCCGTCGGCAGCTCGGGGAGCGCGAGGCGGCGGGCGCTGCGCTGCATCCGCTCGGCGTTGGCCTCGGGCCGGAAGGACCAGATGCTGCCGTCCTCGTGCCGGTATGCCTTGAGGCCCTCGAAGACCTCCTGGGCGTAGTGCAGCACCGCGGCCGCCGGCATCATCGTGATCGGGCCGTACGGGTGGACGCGGGCATCGTGCCAGCCGGCGTCCCTGGTCCACGTCGCACTGGCCATGTGGTCCGTGAAGTACACCCCGAACCCGGGGTTGGCGAGGATCTCGGCACGTCGCTCGTCGCCCTCGGGGTCGGGACGACGGTGCAGGTCGAAGGTCAGGCTCATGGGACGGGTCAGTCCTTTCCTCGGGGAGCGACGGTGCTACCCGGCAGGCTACCCGCCCGGTCTCGGGCGGATCGGGCGGGAGAAGTCCGGGGCGCCCACGCGTATCGGGTCACCCGATACGCCCGCGCTTCCCCCGAGAACGGTTCCGGGGTGAAGCGACGGGTTCTCGGGTCACCCGATACGCGCGAGGTCCGG
>JACXUW010000016.1 GCA_014763705.1 Micrococcales bacterium
CAGGTGAGGTAGGCGGCGAGCACCCACGCGGTCGTGCTGCGCCACGGCAGGGCGTGGGTGACGTCCTCCCCGAGCGGCGCGGGCGCCACGGCCGCCCGCCGGGCCGCCCGTCGGGCCATCGGCACCCACACGAGGCCTGCGACGGCGGCGAGCGGGGCCCACGCGAGGAGCGAGCCGGACCAGCCGCCGAGCACCCGGGCGAGGGGCACCGACACCGCGGACGCGATGGCCGCGAACCCCATCATCGACATCATCGTCAGCCCGGTCCCGAACCCGGAGCGGTGCGCCGGGAAGACCGACTTGACGATGCCGGGCAGCAGCGTGCCGGCGAGGGCGATGCCGGCCCCGGCGAGGAACGTCCCGGCGTAGAGCGACCAGACCTGGTCGCCGGCCACGCCGCGGACGACGAGGCCGACGAGGACCAGGCCGACGCCGTGCCCGACGGCCACGCCCGGCCCCAGTCGCCGCGCGACGAGGTTGGCCACGGGGGCGAGCAGGCCCATGCAGAGCACGGGCAGCGTCGTGAGGACGCCCATCGCCGCGCTCGAGAGCCCGAGGTCGGCGCGGATCGTCTCGGCCAGGGGTGGCAGGCTCGCCATCAGGGTGCGCAGGTTCGCGGCGACGAGGACCAGTGCGGCGACGACGGTCCACGGTGGGGTCGGCCGGGTGGTCGCGGGGCGGTCGGCGGTGGTCACGGGGCGCTCACCGACGCATCCTCGCACCGGGTCACGGCAGGTGGGACTCCGGGACCAGCGCGAGCGCCTCGTCGTCGTCGAGCCCGGCGACGACGAGGAGGTCGACGACGATCGAGCGCACCTGTCCGCGCACCATCTCCGCCGACAGGCCGGCGCCCGGCTCGGCCCGGGCGGAGAGCCCGGCGACCCGCTCGAGCACGCCGCGACCCGCCTCCGGCCGGGTGTGCTCGTCGAGGACGCGGGCGAGGTCGGCGGTGGCCCGGCCCAGCTCGCCGACGAGGTCGACGTACCGCTCGGGCACGGGCTCGCCGCGGCGCACGGCGACCGCGGCCCGCCGCGCGAGGACCCGCAGGTTGCGCACGCAGCGGTCGAGCGGCACGACGAGCGCGGACGCGGCGACCGCCTGGGGACGGTGCCGGCGCAGCAGCGGGCTCTGCCGGACGACGGCCACCCCCTCCGCCGCGGCCGTGCGCAGGTCGGCGAGCCGCGCCTCGAGGGCCCGGGCCTCCTCGAGGGCATCGGTCGCGGCGGCGGCGTCGCCGGTGCGCAGGGCGAGGGTGACGTGCTCGAGGGTGCCGGCGACCGCGCGCACGGTGCGCGCCGCCTCGGCGCGGGGACGGGCGACCGGGCTCGTCGGCACGAGCGTGCCGATGACGAGGGCGACCGCGCCCCCGACGACGGCGTCGAGCCAGCGGGAGACCCCCTCGCCGGTCGTCGCGACGAAGGCGACGATGAAGACCGACTGGACACCGGCCTGGATGACGACGAGCTGGCCCGAGGAGACGACGATGGCGATGGCCATCGCGGCGACGACGACGAGCGCCATCTGCACCGCGCCGCTGCCGAGGAGGAGGACGATCGCGTCGCCGACGAGCACCCCGATGGCCACCCCGACCGTCACCTCGACGATCCGCCGCAGCCGTTGGCCGTAGGTGAGCCCCAGGCAGAGGATGGCCGTGACCGGGGCGAAGAACGGCTGGGCGTGCCCGAGCGCGTGCCGGGCGAGCCACCACGCGAGGACCACGCCGGTGCCGATCTGGGCGAGGAAGACGAGCCGGTCGCGGAGGCGGTGCAGGCCCCGGGCGAGGGCCGTCCGCAGGCCGGTCACCGGCCCTCCGTCGAGAGGACGAGGTCGGCGTGCTCGCGGGTGCGGTCGGCCGCGAAGACGGCGTCCTCCTGGGCGGCCCAGCGCTCCCAGTGCGGCGCGTAGGTCTCGCCGTCACGCTCCAGCGCGCGGCGCCTGCGCTCGGCCCGGGGAGCCTCGACCCACACCCGCACGGCCGCGAACCGGCGGGCCGCACCCACGCTCGCGCCGCAGCCCTCGACGACGAGCACCGGCCCGGGGTCGACGTGGCGCACCTCGCCCCAGCCGTGCGCCGCCCAGTCCCAGACCCGGTAGCGCGCGCGCTCGCCGCGGGCGAGCGGCTCGAGCACCTGCCCGACGAGGAGCGGCACCGCGTCGGCGAGGCCGTCCCAGCCCGGGTAGAGCTCGTCCATGTGGACGACGGGGCAGCCGAGGGCCTTGGCGACGCCGAGGGCCAGCGTGGTCTTGCCGGCGCCGCTCGGGCCGTCGACCGCGACGACCGCCGTGGCGCCGCACCGCGGGGTGGCCGCCCGCAGGGCCGCGAGGACCGCGTCGACGTGCCCGGGGTCGGCGGGGGCCGCCACCTGGAACCACACGCTGACCGACCCTAGTGCCGCCACTACGCTGGCCGCGTGTCCGTCGCCGTCCGCGTCATCCCCTGCCTCGACGTCGACGCCGGGCGCGTCGTCAAGGGGGTCAACTTCCGGGGCCTGCGCGACGCGGGCGACCCGGTCGAGCTCGCGCGCCGCTACGGCGAGCAGGGGGCCGACGAGCTGACCTTCCTCGACGTCACCGCGAGCAGCGGCGACCGCGAGACGATGTACGACGTCGTCGCCCGGACGGCGGAGGAGGTCTTCATCCCGCTGACCGTGGGGGGCGGGGTGCGCACCGTCGACGACGTCGACCGGCTGCTGCGCGCCGGCGCCGACAAGGTGGGCGTCAATACCGCCGCCATCGCCCGCCCCGAGCTCATCGCCGAGACCGCCGACCGGTTCGGCGCCCAGGTCCTCGTCCTCTCCGCCGACGTCCGGCGCCGGCGCGACGACGCGGGACGGCCGACCGGCGGCTTCGAGGTGACGACGCACGGTGGCCGCACCGGCACCGGGCTCGACGCCGTCGAGTGGTGCGCCCGGGCCGAGCGGCTCGGCGCGGGCGAGATCCTGCTCAACTCGATGGACGCCGACGGCACGAGGGACGGCTTCGACCTCGAGCTGATCCGCCTCGTGCGCGCCGAGGTGCGGGTCCCGGTCATCGCCAGCGGCGGGGCCGGGGCGGTCGAGCACTTCGCGCCGGCCGTCGCGGCCGGGGCGGACGCGGTGCTCGCGGCGAGCGTGTTCCACTTCGGGGAGCTGACCATCGGCGAGGTGAAGGACGCCCTGCGCGCCGAGCACCTGCCGGTCCGCTGAGCCCACCGTCGAAGGTCGTCGCCGGTCCCGGCGGCACCACCGCGGCGGTCCTAAACTCGCGCTCGTGACCGCCTCCCGCGCCCGGCTGCTGCACCTCGCGGTGGCGCTGGTCGCCACGACCGCCCTCGTCCTCCAGCTCGTGCTCGTCGTCTCCGGCAGCGCCGTGCTCGACGAGACCCGGGTGCCCCCGCTGGGCCTCCGGCTCGGACGGCTCGTCTCGTACTTCACCATCCAGAGCAACGTGCTCGTCGCGGTCACGGCCTGGCAGCTGTGGCGCGACCCGCTGCGCGACGGCCGGTGGTGGCGTCCGGTCCGCCTCGCGGCGCTCGTCGGCATCACGGTCACCGGCCTGGTCCACTTCGTCCTGCTCCGCCCGCTCCTGCACCTCGACGGCGCCGACTGGCTCGCCGACAAGATGCTGCACCTGGCCGTACCGCTGCTGGCCGTCGTCGTGTGGCTGCTCGCCGGTCCGCGGCCGCGGGTGTCGTGGCGCACGGTCGGGGAGGCACTGGTCTGGCCGGTCGTCTGGACGGTCTGGACGCTCGTGGTCGGGGCGCTGAGCGGCTGGTACCCGTACCCGTTCCTCGACCACCGCGAGAACGGGGTCGGCGCGGTCGTCGTCGCCTGCGTCGGCATCACGGTCCTGTTCCTCCTGCTCTTCGCGGGGGCGACGGCCCTGGACCGCCGCCTGCGCCCGGTCCCCGACGCGGCAGAATGACGGGGTGCCGACCGACCCCGCCCTCGACCCCGCCGTCGCCGCCCGCCTGACCCGCGACGCGCAGGGTCTCGTCGCCGCGGTCGTCCAGCAGCATGACACCGGCGAGGTCCTCATGCTCGGCTGGATGGACGACGAGGCGCTGCGCCGCACCCTCACCGAGGGCCGGGTGACCTTCTGGTCGCGCAGCCGGCAGGAGTACTGGCGCAAGGGCGACACCTCGGGCCACGTCCAGCACGTGCGCTCGGTCGCGCTCGACTGCGACGGTGACGCGCTGCTCGTGCGGGTGGACCAGGTGGGCGCCGCCTGCCACACCGGTGCCCGCACCTGCTTCGACGACCACGACCTCGGGGCCGCGGTCGGGGGAGCGGCGTGAGCGCACCGGCGGCCGAGGTCCCCGACCTCGCCTACGGCCGGACCTGGCCGGGCCTCGACGTCTTCGGCCTCCTTGCCCGCGACCGTCGGGTCATCCCCGTCGTCCGCCGGCTCATGGGCGACGCCGAGACGCCGGTCGGGGTCTACCGCAAGCTGGCCGGCGACCGACCGGGCACCTTCCTCCTCGAGTCGGCCGAGCACGGCGGCGTGTGGTCGCGCTGGTCGATCGTCGGGGCGGCGAGCCGGGCCACGCTCACCGAGCGCGACGGCCGCGCGCACTGGGTCGGCGACCCACCGGTCGGCGTCCCCACCGACGGCCTCGCGACCGACGCGCTCCGGGCGACGATGGAGGCGCTCGCCACACCGCCGATCGCCGGCCTGCCTCCGCTGACGGGCGGCATGGTGGGCGCCATCTCCTACGACGCGGTCCGCCGCTGGGAGCGGGTCCCCGCCGAGCTCCCGGACGAGCTGCACCTGCCCGAGCTGTCGATGATGCTCGCCACCGACCTCGCCGTCCTCGACCACGCCGACGGCTCCATCCTCCTCGTGGCCAACGCGGTCAACTACGACGACACCGACGAGCGGGTCGAGCAGGCGTGGGCCGACGCGGTGGCCCGCCTCGACGCGATGACCGAGGCGCTGGCCGCCCCCGCGCCGAGCACGGTGGCGGTCGTCGACACGGACGCGGCCGAGGAGGCGATGGCGCACGTCCGCTCGAACACGACCCGCGAGCGCTACGAGGAGGTCGTCGAGCTGGCCAAGGAGGACATCCGGGCCGGGGAGGTCTTCCAGGTGGTCCTCTCGCAGCGGTTCTCGCTCGACTGCCCAGCCGACCCGCTCGAGGTCTACCGCGCGCTGCGGGCGTCCAACCCGAGCCCGTACATGTACCTGTTCCGGCTGCCGGCGCCCGACGGTTCGCACTACGCCGTCGTCGGCAGCAGCCCGGAGGCCCTCGTCCGGGTCACGGGGGAGCGGGCCATCACGCACCCGATCGCCGGGTCGCGACCGCGGGGCAAGACGCCGGAGGACGACGTCCGCCTCGCCGAGGAGCTGCTCGCCGACCCCAAGGAGCGGGCCGAGCACGTGATGCTCGTCGACCTCGGCCGCAACGACCTCCAGCGGGTCTGCCGCCCCGGCACCGTCGACGTCGTCGAGTTCATGGACGTGCGTCGCTACAGCCACGTGATGCACCTCGAGTCGACGGTCGTCGGCGACACCCGCCCCGGGGTCAGCGCCTACGACGTGCTCGTCTCGACCTTCCCGGCCGGCACCCTCTCCGGCGCGCCGAAGCCGCGCGCCCTGGCCCTCATCGAGCGGTACGAACCGTCGCGCCGCGGCGTCTACGGCGGGGTCGTCGGCTACCTCGACTTCCACGGCGACCTCGACATGGCCATCGCCATCCGCACCGCGGTGGTCCGCGACGGCGTCGCCCACGTGCAGGCCGGCGCCGGCATCGTCGCCGACTCCGTCCCGGCCCGCGAGCACGAGGAGTGCGTGCACAAGGCGACCGCGGCCCTGCGGGCCGTCGCCACCGCCGGCGCGATGCGGACCGTCTCGTGAGGCGGCTCAGCGGGCGCGGGCCGGTCGTCCTCCTCGCGCTGCTCGGCGCCGGGACGGTCCTCGTCGCGGGCTTCCGGCCCTGGGTCACCGGGACCGTCGCCGACGCCGTCCTCGGCGGCAGCCGGGTCACCGCCGGCGGGGCCGAGGTGGCGCCGGGCCTCTCGGCCCTCGCCCTCGCCGTCGCCGCGGCGTCGGTGGCGGTCGTGGCGGCCGGCCGGGTGGCCCGGGTCGTCGCGCTCGCCCTCTGGGCCGCGTGCCTCGCCGTCGCCGTCGGGCTCACCGTGCGGGTCCTCGGCGACCCCTCCGGAGTCCTCGGACCCGTCGCCGCCTCCCGGGTCGGGCGCACCGGCACCGTCGAGGCGGTCGCCTCGGCGACGGCGTGGCCGTGGGTGGCCCTCGCCGGGGCGCTCGTCGCCGCCCTCGCGCTGGTCGCCGCCCTCGTCGGGAGACGCCGCTGGAGCGGTCCGTCGCGGCGCTACGAGGCCCCGGGCTCCGCCGAGGGCCACGTCGCCGGCCGCCGGGGCGAGCGGGTGACGAGCGCCTGGGACGACCTCTCCGAGGGGCGCGACCCGACCGACGTCGGTGACGGCGCCGGAACCTGACAGAATCGACCCCGACACCACGCACCCCGGGCCGGCCCGCCGGCCCCCGACTGCAGAGGCGGACCCCATGGACGAGCACGAGGACCACGGCCACAGCGTGGCGGCGTGGACCGCGGTCGCGATCATCATCGTCGCGGCGGTCGTCATGTGCGTCGCCGTGATGTTCCCGAACCCGTGGCTGTTCGTCGGTGGTGCCGTGCTCGCGGTCGTCGGCGCGGTCGCCGGGAAGGTCCTCTCCATGGCCGGGTACGGCGCCGCCGACCGCGACCGCGGCGAGGCCCCCTCGATCCGGTGAGCGGGTCCCGCCCGTGACCTCCGTCCTCGACGGCATCGTCGCCGGGGTCCGCGAGGACCTCGCCGCCCGCGAGCACGCCCTCCCGCTCGACCGGCTGCGCGAGCGGGCCGCCGCTGCTCCACCGGCCCTCGACGCCGAGTCGGTGTTCCGCCGGCCGGGCCTCTCCCTCGTCGCCGAGGTCAAGCGGGCCAGCCCGAGCAAGGGTGCCCTCTCCGACATCCCCGACCCCGCCGCGCTCGCGGCCGAGTACGCAGCCGGCGGGGCGAGCGCCATCAGCGTGCTCACCGAGCAGCGCCGCTTCGGCGGCAGCCTCGCCGACCTCGACGCCGTCCGCGCGGCGGTGTCGGTCCCCGTGCTGCGCAAGGACTTCGTGGTCAGCGACTACCAGGTCTGGGAGGCCCGGGCACACGGCGCGGACATCGTGCTGCTCATCGTCGCAGCCCTCGACGACCCCACCCTCGCCGCGTTGCTCGCCCGGGTCGGTGAGCTCGGGATGACCGCCCTCGTCGAGGTGCACGACGAGGCCGAGACCCAGCGCGCGGTCGACGTCGGCGCCTCGGTCATCGGCGTCAACGCGCGCAACCTCAGGACGCTCGAGGTGCACCCGGACACCTTCTCGCGGCTGCGGCCGCTCGTGCCGGCCGGCGTCGTCACCGTCGCCGAGTCGGGCATCGCCGGGCCCGCCGACGCGGCGGCGTACGCCGCGCAGGGCGCCGACGTCGTCCTCGTCGGCGAGGCCCTCGTCCGTGACGGCGACCCCCGCGCGGGGGCCGCCGCGATCATCGCCGCCGGAGCAGTGGAGGCCGCGCCGTGACCGAACCCACCGCCACCGACACCGACACCGACACCGACACCGACACCGGCCTGACCGTCGAGGAGCTGCCGCGCCCGGGCCGGTTCGGCCGGTTCGGCGGCCGCTACGTGCCCGAGCCGCTCGTGCCGGCGCTGGAGCAGCTCGACGAGGCCCGCCAGAAGGCGGCCGTCGACCCCGAGTTCCAGGCCGAGCTGGCCCGGCTGCACGCCACGTACACCGGCCGGCCGAGCATCATCACCGAGGTGCCCCGGTTCGCGGCGCACTGCGGCGGGGCCCGGGTGGTGCTCAAGCGCGAGGACCTCAACCACACCGGCTCGCACAAGATCAACAACGTCCTCGCCCAGGCGCTCATCACCAAGCGGATGGGCAAGACCCGCATCATCGCCGAGACCGGCGCCGGCCAGCACGGCGTCGCCACCGCCACGGCCGCCGCGCTCATGGGCCTGGAGTGCACGGTCTACATGGGCAAGGTCGACACCGAGCGGCAGGCCCTCAACGTCGCCCGGATGAAGATCCTCGGCGCGGAGGTGGTCGCCGTCGAGCACGGCAGCGCCACCCTCAAGGACGCCATCAACGAGGCGCTGCGCGACTGGGTCACCAACGTCCGCACGACGCACTACGCCATCGGCACGGTGACCGGCCCGCACCCGTTCCCCGAGATGGTCCGCGACTTCCACGCGGTCATCGGCGAGGAGGCCCGCGCCCAGGTCCTCGAGCTGACCGGCCGGCTGCCCGACGCCGTCGTCGCGTGCGTCGGCGGCGGCTCGAACGCGATGGGCATCTTCCACCGCTTCGTCCCCGACGAGGGCGTGCGGCTCATCGGGGTCGAGGCCGGCGGCGAGGGTGTCGAGTCCGGGCGGCACGCCGCACGGTTCGCCGCCGACGCGACCCCCGGGGTGCTGCACGGCGCGATGAGCTACCTCATGCAGGACGACGACGGCCAGACGGTCGAGTCGCACTCGATCAGCGCCGGCCTCGACTACCCGAGCGTCGGCCCCGAGCACTCCTTCCTGCGCGACACCGGCCGGGCCGAGTACCGCTACGCCACCGACGAGCAGGTGATGGAGGCGTTCGCGCTGCTCTGCCGCACCGAGGGCATCATCCCGGCGCTCGAGTCGGCGCACGCCCTCGTCGGGGCGATGCAGGTCGGCCGCGAGCTCGGGCCGGACGGCCTCGTCCTGGTGAACCTCTCCGGCCGCGGCGACAAGGACATGCACACGGCCGCTGCCTGGTTCGGCCTCGCCCCGGAGGGGACGCAGTGACCACCACGACGACCGCCGAGGGCTTCGCCGACGTCGTCGCGCGCTGCCGGGCGGAGGGCCGCGCCGCCCTCGTCGGCTACCTGCCGGTCGGCTTCCCGAGCGTCGAGGGCTCGCTCGAGGCGATGCGCGTGCTCGTCGAGGCCGGCTGCGACGTCGTCGAGGTCGGCGCGCCCTACAGCGACCCCGTGATCGACGGCCCGGTCAACCAGGACGCCATGGCCGCGGCGCTCGCCGCCGGCACCCGCGTCGACGACGTGTTCACCGCGGTCGAGGCGGTCCGCGAGGCCGGGGCCGTCCCGCTCGTCATGACCTACTGGAACCTCGTCCTGCACCGCGGCGTCGAGCGGTTCGCCGCCGACCTGGCCGCCGCCGGGGGAGCGGGCCTCATCACCCCCGACCTCATCCCGGACGAGGCCGAGGACTGGCTCGCCGCCAGCGACCGGCACGGGCTCGACCGGGTCTTCCTCGTCGCGCCGAGCTCGACCCCCGAGCGGCTCGTCAAGGTCACGACGGCGTGCCGCGGGTTCGTCTACGCCGCGTCGACGATGGGCGTCACCGGCGCCCGCACGAGCGTCGACGCCGACGCCCGCGGCCTCGTCGAGCGGGTGCGGGGGGTCACCGACCTGCCGGTGTGCATCGGGCTCGGGGTCTCGACCCGCGCGCAGGCCGCCGAGATCGCCGGGTACGCCGACGGGGTCATCGTCGGCTCGGCCCTCGTCCGCACGCTCGGCGGCGACGGGGAACTCTCGCAGCGCCTCGAGGCGTTGCGCACGTTGACCGCAGAGCTGGCCCAAGGCGTCCGGGAGGGGCACCGATGAGCACGACCGCCGACGAGGCGCAGGAGACGGACACCGTCGCCTGGTACCGCAACGAGCGCGTCCGCGACGTCATCGGGCTGCTCGCCCGGCTCTTCCTCGGCATCGTCCTCATCGTCGCGGGGGCGGCGAAGGTGGGCCACCCGGTCACCTCGCAGCGCGCCGTGCAGGCGTACCAGATCTTCCCCTTCGAGCTGGCCGGCTCCATCGGGCTCGTGCTGCCGTTCCTCGAGATCATCCTCGGCGTCCTGCTCGTCCTCGGCCTCTTCACCCGGCTCGCCGCGGTGGCCTCGACCGTCCTCATGGTGGCGTTCATCATCGGCATCTCGCAGGCCTGGGCCCGGGGCCTGGCCATCGACTGCGGATGCTTCGGCGGGGGTGGCCAGATCGCCCCCGACGCGACGAAGTACCCCCAGGAGATCGCCCGCGACCTGAGCTTCGCCCTCGCCGGCGCCTGGCTCGCGTGGCGGCCGCGCTCCCTCGCATCCCTCGACCGCATCCTGTTCGGACACTGAAAGGCACCACGACCACCATGGCGAAGAACTCGACCAAGGGCCGGCCCGCGGGCAACGCGCGGCAGGCGAAGATCCAGGCCGCGCAGAAGTCCAGCGGCGGTGGCGCCAACAAGATCGTCGTGGCCACGGTGGTGGTGGTCGTCGCCATCGTCGCCGTCGTCGCCGGGGTGATCTGGTCCGAGACCTCGAAGAAGAGCGCCGTCGTCGGCAGCGGCAAGGAGCTCCCGCCCGGCGTCACGGCGCTCGGGGCCGGCTACCCGGCGTTCTCCGACGTCACGCCCGTCGCCGGCGCCCCGACCCTCGACCTCTACGAGGACTTCCAGTGCCCGGCCTGCAAGTCCTTCGAGGACCAGTTCGGCCAGACCGTCGAGGACCTCGCGAAGGCCGGCAAGGTCAAGCTCGTCTACCACGTGAAGAACTTCCTCGACGACAACCTCGGCAACACCTGGTCGACCCAGGCCGCGAACGCCGCGTTCTGCGCCGCCGACGCCGGCAAGTTCCAGGAGTTCCACGACCAGGCGTACGCGAACCAGCCGACCGAGGGCGCGGGGTTCACCGACGCCCAGCTCAAGCAGTTCGCCCAGGCGGCGGGGATCTCCGGTGCCGCGCTGACGACCTGGCAGCAGTGCTACGACGCCGGCAAGTACGTCACCTACGTGCAGTCGGTCGAGGACTCCTCCGCGCGCCAGGGGGTCACCGGCACGCCGACCCTCAAGCTCAACGGCACCCAGCTCGGCAACGCCGAGCTCGCCTCCCCGGACGCGCTGACGAAGGCCATCCAGGACGCCACCAAGTGACCCCGGCGCCCTCGCCGGCCGGGACCCCGTCGTGACGGCGTACCTGCCCAGCCCGACGGTCGCGGCCTTCCACCTCGGGCCGCTCACCGTGCGCGCCTACGCGCTGTGCATCCTCGCGGGCATCGTCCTCGCGGTGTGGCTCACCGGGCGGCGGCTCGCCCAGCGCGGCGTCGACTCCGGCGTCGCCCTCGACGTCTCCGCGTACGCCGTGATCCTCGGCATCATCGGCGGCCGGCTCTACCACGTCATCACGACGCCCGAGCCCTACTGGGGCAAGGGCGGGCACCCGATCGACGCGCTGAAGATCTGGAACGGCGGCCTCGGCATCTGGGGCGCCATCGCCCTCGGGGCCCTCGGCGTCTGGATCGGGTGCCGGCGGGCCAACGTGCCGTTCCTCCTCTTCGCCGACGCCGCCGTACCGGGCGTGGCCTTCGCGCAGGCCATCGGGCGCTGGGGCAACTGGTTCAACAACGAGCTGCACGGCGCGCCGACGACCCTCCCGTGGGGCCTCACGGTCCACGAGTGGGACCAGGCCGCGGGCCGAGCGGTCACCGACGCCTCCGGGAACGCCGTCGTCGCCGGGGTCTACCAGCCGACCTTCCTCTACGAGTCGCTCTTCCTCCTCGTCCTCGGGTTCGCGCTGCTCGCCGTCGACCGGCGGCGGCGCCCCTGGGCGGGTGCCCTCTTCGGTCTCTACGTGGCCGGCTACCCGATCGGGCGGATCGTCGTCGAGAAGATGCGCACGGACCAGGCCGAGCTGATCCTGGGGCAGCGGCTCAACGTCTGGACCAGCGTCCTCGTCTTCCTCCTCGGGGTGTGGATGGTCTGGTTCACCCGCCGGCGCGCCCGCCGGCGGGCCGAGGCCGGGCTGCCGCCGGAGCGGGAGCTGGCACCCGTCATCGACCCCCCGGAGGAGCCGGTGGACACCCGGCCCGAGTCCCAGGATGTGGGATAGGCCGGCTCGAATGGCAAGACGGCAGGGGTCGGGGCTACGATTCCCGGACGTGGCCGTAGTCGTCCGCGCCTGACCTTGCCGTGCCCGGCCCCACCCGTGGAGCCGTCGACCCCGAGGACGGTGACCCGACGTGTCCGTCGCCCGCTTCTCCGCCCATCCCGACGACGTCGGCCTCTACCGCCGTGAGCACGAGCACGACGCCTGCGGCGTGGCCATGGTCGCCACGATGCGGGGCACGGCGGGGCACGACATCGTCGTCCACGCCCTCGACGCCCTGCGCAACCTCGACCACCGCGGCGCCACCGGTGCCGACCCGCTGGTCGGCGACGGCGCGGGCATCCTCACCCAGGTCCCCGACGGCTTCTTCCGGGCCGTCGTCGACGCCACGCTGCCGCCCGCCGGCTCCTACGCCGCCGGCATGGCCTACCTGCCCACCGACTCCGCCGACCGCGCCGAGGCCGAGCGCCGCATCGAGGAGATCGCGGCCGAGGAGGGCCTCACCGTCCTCGCCTGGCGCGACGTGCCCGTCGTCCCGGACCTCGTCGGCGCGGCCGCCCGCGCGACGATGCCGTTCTTCCGCCAGCTCTTCGTCGCCGCCCGCGACGGGCGCGCGGGCATCGAGCTCGACCGCGTCGCCTTCGCGCTGCGCAAGCGGGCCGAGCGCGAGGCCGAGGTCTACTTCCCGTCGCTGTCGGCCCGCACGACCGTCTACAAGGGGATGCTGACCACCGGCCAGCTCGAGCCGTTCTTCCCCGACCTGTCCGACGAGCGCTTCGCCACCGAGCTCGCCCTCGTCCACTCGCGCTTCTCGACCAACACCTTCCCGAGCTGGCCGCTCGCGCACCCCTACCGGCTCATCGCGCACAACGGCGAGATCAACACCGTCAAGGGCAACCGCAACTGGATGCACGCGCGCGAGAGCCAGCTCGCCTCGGACGTGCTCCCCGGCGACCTGTCCCGCCTGTCGCCGGTGTGCACGCCCGAGGCCTCCGACTCCGCCTCCTTCGACGAGGTCCTCGAGCTGATCCACCTCGGCGGGCGGTCGCTGCCGCACGCCGTGCTCATGATGATCCCGGAGGCCTGGGAGAACCACGAGGAGATGGACCCCGCCCGCCGCGCGTTCTACGAGTTCCACTCGACGTTCATGGAGCCGTGGGACGGGCCGGCGGCGGTCTGCTTCAGCGACGGCACGCTCGTCGGGGCCGTCCTCGACCGCAACGGCCTGCGCCCGGGCCGGTACTGGGTGACCGACGACGGTCTCGTCGTCCTCGCCTCCGAGGCCGGGGTCCTCGACCTCGCCCCGGAGAAGGTCGTGCGCCGCGGGCGCCTCCAGCCCGGCCGGATGTTCCTCGTCGACACCGCCGCCGGTCGGATCGTCGGCGACGAGGAGGTCAAGTCCGGGCTCGCCGGCGAGCACCCGTACGAGGAGTGGCTGCACGCCGGCCTCATCGAGCTCGGCGACCTGCCCGAGCGCGAGCACATCATCCACACGGCCGCCTCGGTCGCGCGCCGCCAGCGCACCTTCGGGTACACCGAGGAGGAGCTCAAGGTCATCCTCGCCCCGATGGCGCGCACCGGCGGCGAGGCCCTCGGCTCGATGGGCACCGACACCCCGATCGCGGTCCTCTCCGAGCGGCCGCGGCTCGTCTTCGACTACTTCACCCAGCTCTTCGCGCAGGTGACCAACCCCCCGCTCGACGCCATCCGCGAGGAGCTCGTCACCTCGCTGGCGAGCTCGATCGGGCCGGAGGGCAACCTGCTCGACGCCAACCCGGCGCACGCCCGCCAGGTGGTCCTGCCCTTCCCGGTCATCGACAACGACGAGCTGGCCAAGATCGTCCACATCAACGCCGACGGCGACCTGCCCGGCTTCGAGACCGTCGTCGTCCGCGGCACCTACGACGTCAGCGGGGGAGAGGCCGCCCTGCGGGCCCGGCTCCACGAGATCTTCGCGGAGGTCTCCGAGGCGATCGCCGCCGGTGCCCGCTTCGTCGTCCTCTCCGACCGCGACTCCGACCGTGACTTCGCCCCGATCCCGTCGCTCCTGCTCACGAGCGCCGTGCACCACCACCTCATCCGTGAGAAGACCCGCACCCAGGTCGGCCTGCTCGTCGAGGCCGGCGACGTCCGCGAGGTGCACCACGTGGCGCTGCTCGTCGGCTACGGCGCGGCGGCGATCAACCCCTACCTCGCCATGGAGTCCGTCGAGGACATGGTCCGGCGCGGTGACATCACCGACGTCACCGAGGAGAAGGCGGTGGCCAACCTCATCAAGGCGCTCGGCAAGGGCGTGCTCAAGGTGATGTCGAAGATGGGCATCTCGACGGTCGCCTCCTACCGTGGCGCCCAGGTTTTCGAGGCGATCGGCCTCTCCCAGGAGCTCGTCGACGAGTTCTTCACCGGCACCGTCAGCCAGCTCGGCGGCGTCGGGCTCGGCGTCATCGCGGCCGAGGCCGCTGCCCGCCACGAGATGGCCTACCCGCCGGACGGCATCCGGCAGGCGCACCGCAAGCTGCTCGTCGGTGGCGAGTACCAGTGGCGGCGCGAGGGCGAGCCCCACCTCTTCGACCCCGAGACCGTCTTCCGGCTCCAGCACGCCACCCGGCAGCGGCGCTACGACGTCTTCAAGCAGTACACGCAGCGCATCGACGAGCAGTCCGGGCGGCTGATGACCCTCCGGGGGCTGTTCCAGCTCGGTGGCGCCGAGCCCCGCCCGGCCGTGCCGATCGAGGAGGTCGAACCGGTCGAGTCGATCGTCAGGCGCTTCTCCACGGGCGCGATGAGCTACGGCTCGATCAGCAAGGAGGCGCACGAGACCCTCGCGGTCGCGATGAACCGCCTCGGCGCCCGCTCGAACACCGGTGAGGGCGGTGAGGACCCGGACCGGCTGATGGACCCGGTACGCCGCTCGGCGATCAAGCAGGTCGCCTCCGGCCGGTTCGGGGTCACCTCGCTCTACCTCACGCACAGCGACGACATCCAGATCAAGATGGCCCAGGGCGCCAAGCCGGGCGAGGGCGGCCAGCTGCCCGGCCCGAAGGTGTACCCGTGGGTGGCCCGTACCCGGCACTCGACGCCCGGGGTCGGGCTGATCAGCCCGCCGCCGCACCACGACATCTACTCGATCGAGGACCTCGCCCAGCTGATCCACGACCTGAAGAACGCCAACCCGGCGGCCCGGGTCCACGTCAAGCTCGTCTCCGAGATCGGCGTCGGCACCGTCGCGGCAGGGGTGAGCAAGGCGCACGCGGACGTCGTCCTCATCTCCGGGCACGACGGCGGCACCGGCGCCTCGCCGCTCACCTCGCTCAAGCACGCCGGCGGGCCCTGGGAGCTCGGCCTCGCCGAGACCCAGCAGACCCTGGTGCTCAACGGTCTGCGCGACCGGATCGTCGTGCAGGTGGACGGCCAGATCAAGACCGGCCGGGACGTCGTCATCGCCGCGCTGCTCGGGGCCGAGGAGTTCGGCTTCGCCACGGCGCCGCTCGTCGTCTCCGGGTGCGTCCTCATGAGGGTCTGCCACCTCGACACCTGCCCGGTCGGCATCGCCACCCAGAACCCCGAGCTGCGGGCCCGCTTCTCCGGGAAGCCGGAGTTCGTCGAGACCTTCTTCGAGTACATCGCCGAGGAGGTCCGCGAGCACCTCGCCGCGCTCGGGTTCCGCACCCTCGAGGAGGCGGTCGGGCAGATCCAGCACCTCGACGTCAGCCGGGCGGTGCAGCACTGGAAGGCCTCGGGCCTCGACCTCGCCCCGGTCCTCACCCGGGTGCAGAGCCCGGACGGCTCGGGCATCCGGCACCGGGTCAGCCAGGACCACGGCCTCGAGAAGGCGCTCGACCACCAGCTGATCGCCGCCGCCCGCGACGCGATCGACCACGGCGAGCCGGTCCGGGCCCGCTTCGGCATCCGCAACGTCAACCGCACGGTCGGCACGATGCTCGGCCACGAGGTGACCCTCGCCCACCCCGAGGGACTCGCCGACGGCACGATCGACATCACCCTCACCGGCTCGGCGGGGCAGAGCTTCGGGGCGTTCCTCCCGGCCGGGATCACCCTGCGGCTCGAGGGCGACGCCAACGACTACGTCGGCAAGGGCCTCTCCGGCGGACGCGTCGTCGTCCGCCCGGCGCCCGGCTCGGCGCTCGTCGCCGAGGAGAACGTCATCGCCGGCAACGTCATCGGCTACGGCGCGACCTCCGGCGAGCTGTTCCTCCGGGGTCGGGTCGGCGAGCGGTTCTGCGTGCGCAACTCCGGTGCGACGGCCGTCGTCGAGGGCGTGGGCGACCACGGCCTCGAGTACATGACCGGCGGCACGGCCCTCATCCTCGGCCCGACCGGCCGCAACGTCGCGGCCGGGATGTCCGGGGGCGTGGCGTACGTCCTCGACCTCGACCGGGAGCGGGTCAACCCCGAGCTCGTCGACCTGCGGCCGCTGCGACCGGAGGACGAGCTCGTCGTCCACGACCTGCTCGAACGGCACGTGCGGTGGACCGACTCGAGCGTCGCCGCCCGCCTGCTCGCCGACTGGGGCAGTGCCCGGTCGGCCTTCACCCTGGTCCTCCCGCGCCAGTACCAGCGCGTCCTCGACGTGCGGGCCAAGGCGGAGGCGGAGGGCCTCGACCCCGACGGCCCCCAGGTGTGGGAGCGGATCATGGAGGCCTCCCGTGGCTGACCCCCAGGGTTTCTTGAGGACGCGAGAGCGCGAGCTGCCGCGGCGGCGCCCGGTGCCGGTCCGCATCCGGGACTGGAAGGAGGTCTACGAGGACCAGCCGGTCCCCGAGCTCCAGCGCCAGGCCGGACGCTGCATGGACTGCGGTATCCCGTTCTGCCACAGCGGATGTCCGCTGGGCAACCTCATCCCCGAGTGGAACGACCTCGCGTGGAGGGGCGAGTGGCGCGAGGCCATCGAGCGGCTCCACGCGACGAACAACTTCCCCGAGTTCACCGGCCGGCTGTGCCCGGCACCGTGCGAGTCGGCCTGCGTCCTCGGCATCAACCAGCCGCCGGTGACGATCAAGCAGGTCGAGGTCACGGTGGTCGACCGCGCCTTCGAGAACGGCACGATCCTCCCGCAGGCCCCGGAGCGCCTCTCCGGCAAGACCGTGGCCGTCATCGGGTCCGGCCCGTCCGGGCTCGCCGCCGCGCAGCAGCTGACCCGCGCGGGGCACACGGTCGCGGTGTACGAGCGGGCCGACCAGCCGGGCGGCCTGCTCCGGTACGGCATCCCCGAGTTCAAGATGGAGAAGGCCGTCCTCGACCGTCGCATCGCCCAGATGAAGTCGGAGGGAACGCGCTTCCGCACCGGCGTGAACGTCGGCGTCGACCTCACGGCCGCCGACCTGCGCAAGCGGTTCGACGCCGTCGTCGTCGCCGTCGGGGCCACCGTGCCCCGCGACCTGCCGGTCGCCGGCCGTGAGCTCGAGGGCGTGATGCAGGCGATGGACTTCCTGCCGCCGGCCAACCGGGTCGCGCTCGGGCAGACCGTCGAGGGTCAGGTCACCGCCGCCGGCAAGGACGTCGTCGTCATCGGCGGCGGCGACACCGGGGCGGACTGCATCGGCACCGCGCACCGCCAGGGCGCACGCTCGGTGACCAGCCTCGAGATCATGCCGCAGCCGCCGGTCGACCGCGCCGACGCCCACCCGTGGCCCACCTACCCGATGCTCTTCCGCGTCGCGTCGGCCCACGAGGAGGGCGGCGACCGCGTCTACGCGACGACGACGAGCGAGGTCGTCGGCGACGAGCAGGGCCGGGTGCGCGCCCTGCGTCTGCACGAGGTCCGGATGGGGGAGAAGGGTTTCGAGAAGGTCGAGGGATCCGAGCGCGAGATCCCGGCGCAGCTCGTGCTCCTCGCGATGGGCTTCCTCGGGCCGCAGCCGGAGGGCCTGCTCGAGCAGCTCGGGGTCGAGAAGGACGAGCGGAGCAACGTCGCGCGCGACGGGCACTTCATGTCCTCGGTGCCGGGGGTCTTCGTCGCCGGGGACGCCGGCCGCGGCCAGTCGCTCATCGTCTGGGCCATCGCCGAGGGGCGCTCGGTCGCCCACGAGGTCGACGCCTGGCTCATGAGCAAGCCCTCGCGGCTGCCCCGCCCCGTCAACCCGACCGACCGCCCCCTGACCGCCTGAGCACCGGGTCCTGGGAGCGGGTGACCACGGTGTGGCCCGCGTCACGGTGGAAACGGTTGCACCGATAGGCTCGGGACCATGCGTCGCGCGAAGATCGTCTGCACCCTCGGCCCGGCCACCTCGAGCGCGGAGAACCTCCGTGAGCTCGTCAAGGCCGGGATGGACGTCGCCCGCCTCAACCTCAGCCACGGCACCCACGCCGACCACGAGCGGGTCTACCTCGACGTGCGCCGCGCCAGCGACGCCGTGGGGCGGGCCGTGGGCGTCCTCGTCGACCTCCAGGGACCCAAGATCCGCACCGCGCGGTTCGCCGGCGGCCCGGTCGAGCTGGTCAACGGGGCCACCTTCACCATCACCACCCGCGACGTCCCCGGCGACGTCCACGAGGTCGGCACGACCTACTCGGGGCTGCCCGGCGACGTCCACTCCGGCGACCGCATCCTCATCGACGACGGCAAGATCGCCCTCATCGCGACCGACGTCACCGAGACCGACGTCGTCTGCCAGGTGCTCGAGGGCGGCACGCTGAGCAACAACAAGGGCATCAACCTGCCCGGGGTCGCGGTGTCCGTGCCGGCACTGTCCGAGAAGGACGAGGACGACCTGCGCTGGGGCCTGCGGGTCGGCGCCGACATGATCGCGCTGTCCTTCGTCCGCAGCGCCGACGACATCCGCCGGGTCCACGAGATCATGGACGAGGAGGGGCAGCGGCTGCCGGTCATCGCGAAGATCGAGAAGCCGCAGGCGGTCGAGAACCTCGACGAGATCATCCGCGCCTTCGACGGCGTCATGGTGGCCCGCGGCGACCTCGGCGTCGAGATGCCGCTCGAGCAGGTGCCGCTCGTGCAGAAGCGGGCCTGCGAGATCGCCCGCCGCCGCGCCAAGCCGGTCATCGTCGCCACCCAGGTGCTCGAGTCGATGATCGAGAACAGCCGCCCGACCCGGGCCGAGGCCTCGGACGCCGCCAACGCCGTCCTCGACGGCGCGGACGCCCTGATGCTCTCCGGCGAGACGAGCGTCGGGAAGAACCCGTTCGCCGCCGTCCGCACGATGGCCCGGATCATCGAGAACACCGAGACCCACGGGCTGCACCGCATCCGCCCGCTCGGCACCCGCCCGAACTCCAAGGGCGGCGCGGTCACCGCGGCCTCCGCCGAGATCGGCGAGCTGCTCGGCGTGAAGTACCTCATCACCTTCACCGAGGGCGGCGACTCCTCGCGACGCCTCGCCCGGGTGCGCCCGCGCATCCCGATGCTCGCCTTCACCCCGAACCAGGCCACCCGCAGCCAGCTCGCGCTCACCTGGGGCATCGAGACCTTCCTCGTCGGCAAGGTCCGGCACACCGACGAGATGGCGATGCAGGTCGACGAGGTCCTCCTCGGGCTCGGCCGGGTCAAGGAGGGCGACCAGGTCGTCATCGTGGCGGGCTCCCCGCCCGGCATCCCCGGCTCGACGAACGCGCTGCGCGTCCACCGGATCGGCGACGCGAGGAACCGGGTCGCCCCGGCCTACGTCGACGCCGCGAAGGACGGACACGCCTGAGCCCGGCCCCCGGCCCCTCGATATGCTGGCGGGGCCCCGGCCGGGGTGGTGGAACGGCAGACACGGCGGACTCAAAATCCGCTGCCCGCGAGGGCGTGCGGGTTCGAGTCCCGCTCCCGGCACATGACCCAGAGTGCAGCCCCCGCCGCCCGTCGCGTCCTCGTCGCCGAGGACGAGGCGATCATCCGGCTCGACCTCGCGGAGATGCTCCGTGAGGCGGGCTACGACGTCGTCGGCCAGGCCGGCGACGGCGAGCAGGCCGTCGAGATGGCCCGCTCGCTCACCCCGGACATCGTCATCATGGACGTCAAGATGCCCGTGATGGACGGCCTGACCGCGGCCGAGACGATCGGCGCCGAGCGGATCTGCCCGGTCGTCATGCTCACCGCGTTCAGCCAGCGCGAGCTCGTCGAGCGGGCCCGCGACGCCGGCGTCATGGCCTACGTCGTCAAGCCGTTCACCCAGAGCGACGTGACCCCCGCCCTCGACATCGCGCTCTCGCGCTGGGCCGAGCTCAAGGAGCTCGAGGCCGAGGTCGCCGACCTCGGGGAGCGGCTCGAGACCCGCAAGGCCGTCGACCGCGCCAAGGGCGTGCTCATGAGCAAGCTGAAGATCAGCGAGGCCGACGCGTTCCGGTGGATCCAGAAGACCGCGATGGACCGCCGGATGGGCATGCGGGAGGTCGCCGAGGCGGTCATCTCCGGGATGGAGAGCTCCTGAGCGTCCCGTCGTCGGGGACCGCCGTGGCCACCGGATCCGTGGCCGCCGGCCTCGACGTCGGAGGAGTCCGTGCGGACGGGACTTCCCCCGGGGGCCTCGTCGGGCATAGTGTCCGTGGTCGGTGCGGCTCCCACCGGAGCCGGTGATGGTCAGGAGGCGAACGTGGCGCGACGTCCCGTCGAGGTGTCAGCGGTCGGGGCCGACCACGAGGCGCTGACGACGTTGTGGCGCGAGGCCAAGGTCGACTCCGGCACCTCGCCCGAGGTCTGCGCCAGGGCCGTCTCCGACGGTCGCCTCGCCTCGGCCCTGCGCCGCCCGGGGGTGCAGGCCTTCGTCGCCCACCTCGACGGCGAGCCGGCCGGCTACGTCATCACGACCGACAACCCGTTCGGCCTCGCACCGACCCCCGAGGTCGCCATCGAGCAGCTGTGGGTCACCCCGACGGCGCGCCGGCACGGGGTCGCCAAGCAGCTGCTCTCGGCGGTCCTCTCCGCGGCCGAGCGCGCGGGCTGCGAGCACGTCGTCTCCAACGTCCCGACCCCGAGCCGCGAGGCGCACCGCTTCTTCGCCCGGCTCGGCTTCGGCTCGGTCGTCACGCGGCGCGTCGTCGCGACGAGCACGCTCCGGCGGCGGATCGCCCCGGAGACCGCGGAGACCGGTCTCGAGCTGACCCGGCGGCGCCGCAGCCTGCGCCAGCGGGCCTTCTCGACCCGCTCGGCCTGACGCGCGTTCCGGCGCGGGGTCAGGCGCGGGCTGCGAACATCCCGAGCCGCCCGGTGGGCACGCCCGGCAGGACGGTCGAGGCCGTGAGGTCGCAGCGCTTCTCGAGGATCTCGGCGAGCACGACCCGGTAGTCGGTCGTCGCCCGGAGGTCGCCGGCCTGGAGCTGGTCGGCGGCGAGGCCCGGCCAGCTGCCGTAGACCGTGCCGCCCCTGACCCCGCCGCCGAGGACGAGCGAGACGTTGCCGTAGCCGTGGTCGACGCCGCCGGAGCCGTTCTCGGCGACCCGCCGCCCGAACTCCGAGAGCGTGACGAGGGTGACCCGGTCGGCCGCCGTCCCGAGGTCGGTCATGAACGCGGCGAGCGCCTGCCCGACCTCGGTCAGCTGGCGGAACATCCAGCCGCCGGTGCTGCTGCCGAGGTCGGAGTGCATGTCCCAGTTCCCGGAGTCGATGGTGACGGCGCGCAGCCCGACGCCGGCCTTGACCAGCCGTGCCGTGTCGCGCAGCGCGTCGCCGAGGCCGCCCGAGGGGTAGGTCGCGCCGGTGGCGGGGGTGTAGCCGGCGGCCTTGAGGGTCGCGGCCGTGCCGAGCGCGTCGAGGGTCGTGCGGGCCGGGACCCCGACGACGTCCGGGGCGCCGGCGTGCAGGGCCCGCAGCGCGGTGGTCCAGCGGGCGGTCTCGGTGGCGTCCCAGGCGCCGCTCAGCGCGAACGAGTCGACCGAGCGGAGCGCCAGGTCCGGCTGCGGTCCGAGGAGGGAGCGCGGGGCGCTCGAGCTGCCGATCGCGGTGCCGGCGAACGGTCCCGGGGTGGTCGTCGCGCCGACCATCCGGTCCAGCCACCCCGTCCGCAGGGAGGAGCCGGGAGCGGCCCGCTCCATCTCGTCCAGGTCGGTGAAGTGCGAGCGGGTCGGGTTCGGCTGGCCGACCGCGTGGACGACGGCGAGCTTCTTCGCCGTGTACAGCGGGAGCAGCGGGG
>JACXUW010000368.1 GCA_014763705.1 Micrococcales bacterium
CCTCGCTCCTCCTCGTCCCCGACGTCACCCACGACGTGCGCAGCCTCGGGTCGACGATCGACGACGCCGCGGGGGAGGCCTTCGACAAGGTGGCCCGCGTCCTCGGGCTGCCGTTCCCGGGCGGGCCGCACATCGACCGCGCCGCGACGGAGGGTGAGGTCGTCATCGACTTCCCGCGGGGCCTGACGACCGGCCGCGACATGGAGAGGCACCGCTTCGACTTCTCGTTCTCCGGACTCAAGACCGCCGTCGCCCGATGGGTTGCCGCCAAGGAGGCTGCCGGAGAGGCGGTTCCGGTGGCCGACGTCGCCGCCAGCTTCCAGGAGGCGGTCACCGACGTGCTGACCCGCAAGGCGGTCCTCGCCTGCCGCGAGCACGGCGTCGGCCACCTGCAGATCGGTGGCGGGGTCGCGGCCAACTCCCGGCTGCGGGCGATGGCGCAGGAGCGGTGCGACGCCGCCGGCATCGAGCTGCGCGTGCCGCGACCCAAGCTCTGCACCGACAACGGCGCGATGGTCGCCGCGCTCGGGGCCCAGATGGTGCTCAAGGGCCGCCCGCCGTCGGACCTCGGCATCCCGGCGGACTCCTCGATGCCGGTCACCGAGGTCTCCGCCTGACCGGAGCGGCGCGGCGGTCAGTCAGGCGTCGCCCGGGGCGAGCCACGCGTGGACGAGGGGCACGACCGACGCGCCCTCGCCGGTGGCCGCGGCGACCCGCTTCATCGATCCGGCCCGCACGTCGCCGGCGGCGAAGATGCCGGGGGCGCTGGTCGCGAGGTTCTCCGGGGGCAGGCCGTCGGCCCAGAGCGACTTCGGGACGTCGCGCCCGGTGAGGACGAAGCCGCGCTCGTCGCGGGCGACCTCAGGGGGCAGCCAGCCGCAGTGCGGCTCGGCGCCGAGGAGGAGGAAGAGCCCGTACGCGGGGCGTCGGCGCCGCTCGCCGGTCTCGGTGCTCTCGAGGACCACCCAGTCGAGGCGCCCCTCGCCGCCGGCGTCGACGACCCGGGTGCACGTCTCGACCGAGATCCGCGGGTTGAACTCGATCTCGCCGACGAGGTAGGCGGACATCGTCTCGGCGAGGGCCGGCCGGCGCACGACGACGGTCACCGAACGGGCGAAGCGGGCGAGGTGCACGGCGGCCTGCCCGGCCGAGTTGCCGCCGCCGACGACGACGACGTCCTGGTCCTCCATCTCGCGGGACAGCGACATCGCCGCGCCGTAGTTGACGCCGCGGCCGACGAGCTGCTCGACCGCGGGCACGCCGAGCGAGCGGTAGCGGACCCCGCTGGCGACGACGACCGAGCGGCCGGCCAGCTCGAAGTCGGTGCCCAGCAACCGGTGCGGCGCACCGTCACACCCGGCGACGAGCTGCTCGACCTCCCAGCCGGTGTGGAAGCGCGTGCCGAAGCGCAGGGCCTGGTTGCGGGCCCGCTGGGCCAGGCGCATCCCCGAGACCCCGCGCGGGAACCCGAGGTAGTTGCGGATCATCGAGCTCGTGCCGGCCTGCCCGCCGATGGCGCTGGAGTCGAGGACGACGGTGCTCAGGCCCTCGGAGGCGGCGTACACGGCGGTGGCGAGGCCGGCCGGGCCGCCGCCGACGACCGCGACGTCGACGACGTCGCGGCGGGTCTCGGCGTCGAGGTCGCGCTCGGCCCGGGTGTCGAAGAACGAGCGGGCGACCTGGCTGACCGACGTCGCGACGACCGGGTCGCGGTTCGCGGCCCACACCCTCGGGTAGCCGGCGTCGGCCGGGAAGTGCTCGGCGACGTGCCGCCCGATCTCGCTGTCCGGCAGCGCGACCCGGCTGGGCAGCCCCATCCGGTCGAAGAAGTCGCGGATCTGCTGGGCCACGACGTCGCCCTCCGGCGCCACGATCTTCGCGACGACGACGTCCGGGTCCGTCGAGGTCCAGTTCCAGTCGCTGAGCAGCTCGGTGACCGCGTGGTGGAACTCCTCGTCGCGCACCCCGCGCGGCATGAGGAGGTAGGCGTCGTACTTGCCCTTGGCCATCCCGGCGCGCAGCCCCGGGGCGTCGGCGAGGAACCGGTCGAAGGGAGCCACGACGAGCCGGCGCGCGTTCGGGACCAGCTGGCGCCACTGGGCGAACGCGGCGAGGACGTTGTCCTCGTCGGGCAGCCGCGAGTCCGAGACGACCATCGCGACCGGCCGGCCCTCGCCGACGACCCCCTCGATGACGCGGCAGGCCTCGGCGCAGGAGGTGGCCGTCCGCAGGTCGTACTCGCGCGAGTAGCGCCAGAACTCCTCCCGCAGCGCCTCGGCGTGGTCGCCGGAGACGAGGACGAGGGCCGGGGCGTCGGGGGCCTGCGCGGCGGGTCGGGTGTCGCTCACCCCGTCGAGCCTAGGCGAGGACCTCAGTCCTGGGGAGGGCCTGCGTCACCGGAGCAGGGCAGCAGCCCCATCCGGTCCTTGAGGGCCAGCACGCGGTGCACCGACTCGTCGACCTTCGCCGCGAACCCGTCGTCGGCCGCCGCCTTCGCGGCGAGCGCGTCGAGCATCACCGGTGCCACCGACGCGTCGCCGGTGAGGACGATGTCGCCGCCCGCGGCGAGGAAGCGGACCGCGCGCTGCGCGGGCGCCACCGAGGCCACGGCCTTGGCGTTGACGTCGTCGGTGATGACGACGCCGTCGAAGCCGAGCTTCGTGCGCAGCAGGTCGGTGACGATCGGCGCGGAGAACATGGCGGGCACCCCGGGGTCGAGCTTCGAGTACCGCGCCGAGCCGACCATGACGAGCCCGGCTCCGGCCTCGACCCCCGCCGCGAACGGCGCGAGGTAGGGGTCGTCCGCGGTCGTCGTGTCGTCGGTGATGCCGGTGCTGTTGAAGTCGGTGTTGTTGCGGATGCGCCCGAGCCCGGGGAAGTGCTTGACCGTCGCCTCGACCCCGCCGTCGAGCATCCCCTTGATGAAGGCCGCGCTCGCCTTCTCGACCGTGGCCGGGTCGGAGCCGTACTCGCGGTGGTACCGGCCGATCGGCCCGTTGGCCGTGCCGATCGACGCGGGCACGGTGTCGGTGACCGGAGCGAGGTTGACGTTGACCCCGGCGGCCTTGAGCTGCTGGGCCCACCCGGTCGCGGCCCTGGTCAGGGCGGCCGCCGACATCTCGGCCTGCTCGCTGGCCGTGGGCGGCCGGGTGAACCCCTCACCGCGCAGCTGGTGCACCTCGCCGCCCTCCTGGTCGGCCGCCACGAGGAGGCCGACACCGGCGGTGGACTTCTGCGTGACGAGCCCCTGGAGGTGCTCGGAGGTGCGGGTCACCTTGTCGGCCCCGTCCCAGCCGCCGAGGTAGATGACGTTGCCGACGTGGTCCGCGCCGATCCGCCCGTCCAGCGCGGTGAGGGAGGCGCCCGTGTCGAACCCGACCATGAGCAGCTGGCCGATGCGCTGCTCCTCGCTCATCGCGTCGAAGGTCGCCTCGGCGCAGGTGGGGGTGGGCGTGGGGG
>JACXUW010000369.1 GCA_014763705.1 Micrococcales bacterium
GGATTATCGCCTGGTCCCCGAAGTGGTCTTTCCGGTCTTCGTGGAGGATGCGCCGTGGCCGCCGCCGCATCCTCCACGAAGACCGGAAAGACCACTTCGGGGACCAGGCGATAATCCGGCACGAAGACGACGAAGCCGCGCGCGGCCAGGGCCTGGGCCGCCCAGCCGTACAGATCGCGGGAGCCGGAGTTCCAGCCGCCGCCGTAGAAGAAGACCAGCGTCGGAAACGGACCTTGGCCGGAGGGCGCATAGACATCCATCAACTGGCGAGGATGGTCGCCATAGGCGACGCCCCGCGCCGCCCGGCGCGCGACCGGGACGGGCCGGGACCGCCGCCTGCGGGAGGGCCGGCGTGACGGCGGCGGGCATCAGCTCACCCCCAGGTAGCCGAGGACGCGGCGCACGTACTGCTGCGTCTCCGCGTACGGCGGAACGCCACCGTAGCGTTGCACCGCACCGGCACCCGCGTTGTAGGCGGCGACCGCGAGGTCGAGGGAACCGAACCGGCCCAGGTCGCGCGAGAGCATCCGGGCCGCACCGTCGACCGCCTGGGCGGGGTCGAGCGGGTCCACCCCGAGGCCGCGGGCGGTCGCCGGCATCAGCTGCATGAGGCCCTGCGCACCGGCGCTGCTCACCGCGCGGGTGTCGAAGCCGCTCTCGGCCTTCGCCACCGCGGCGAGCAGGCCCGCCGGCAGGTCGTAGCGCGACGTCGCCGCCGCGAACAGCTGCTGCAGCGCCGCCGGCGCACCGCTCGCGGCGCCCGCGGACGTGGCAGCCCCGGTCGCGACCGTCGGGCCGAGCCGGCGGATGGCGGTGGGCGTCGCGTAGACGTCCTGCACCTTGACGACGTCGCCGCGCTTGGGCGCCGCGATCATCTTCCCGTCGCCGACGTAGATGGCGATGTGGGTCACCGGGGAGTTGAAGGCGAGCAGGTCCCCCGGTCGGGCGTGGGCGAGGTCGGGCACGGCGGTCCCCGCCCGGGCCTGGTCGGCGGCCACCCGCGGCAGCCGCACGCCGACGTCCGCGTAGGCGCGCTGGACCAGGCCGGAGCAGTCGAGGCCGGTCGCCGGGTCGGTGCCACCCCACACGTAGGGCACCCCGAGGTACCGGCGGGCGGCGGTGACGGCGCGCGAGCCGACGTCGGTCCCGGCGTTCCCCGCGAACAGGTCGCCACCGGCCACGTCGCCGGTCCCCTGGAGGGCTGCGCCGTACACGGAGTCGAAGGTGGAGCCGGTGGTCGCCGACGTGCCCGTGGCGCGAGCGGCGGTCCCGGAGACGGACGCGATGACGGTCTGGATGGCGGCCATCCGGGCGAGGGCGGCGCCGGGGCCGGCGGTGTCGACGGTCACGGGCGGACCTCCTTCCGGGCGCGTCCGGACTCGTCGGCGACCTGCTGGTCGGCCGCGAGCAGCTCGAGGCGCTGCTCCTCGGCGGCCCGCTCGACGAGGCGCTCGAGGCCCGAGGTGCGGGTCCGGGCCTCGGTGAGCAGGGCCCGCGAGCGCTCGGTCTCGCCCTCGGCGAGCGAGTGCTCGGCGGCGGCGTGCGCGACGCCGTCGGCCCGGCGGCCCTCGGCCACCCGGGTGGCGAGGAAGGTCGCGGCGTCGACCGGCACACCGACGCCGCAGACGTCCCGCTCGCCGTAGCGGGCGGCCGCCTCGGCGGCGGCCTCGGCGGCCCGGCCCTGCGCGGCGGCGGCCCGGGCGAGGTCGCCGCGGCGCTGCTCCTCCTGGATGGTGCGGACCCGCAGCACGGTGCGGAGCCGGTCGGTGCGGGTGCTCACACCGCACCGGCCAGCATCGCGAGGGCGGTCCAGGAGTCGCGGGAGTCGGCGACGTCGTCGAGGTCCTGACGCAGGAAGGTGTCGATGGCGCCGCTCTGGGCGAGGGCGCGGTCGACGAGCGGGTTCGTGCCGGCGACGTAGGCGCCGATCTCGACGAGGTCCTTCGCGTCGCGGCGGGCGGCGAGGAGGCTGCGCAGCGTGTCGGCGGCGGCGCGCTGCTGCGGGTCGGTGAGGGCCCGGTTGGCCCGGGACACGGACTCCAGGACGTCGATGCACGGGTAGTGCCCGGCGGTCGCGAGCCGGCGGTCGAGGACGACGTGCCCGTCGAGGATGGACCGGACGGCGTCGGCGATCGGGTCGTTCATGTCGTCGCCCTCGACGAGGACGGTGTAGAGGCCGGTGATGCTGCCGCGCTCGGCGGTGCCGGCCCGCTCGAGCAGCCGCGGGAGTAGGCCGAAGACCGACGGCGGGTACCCGCGGGTCGTCGGCGGCTCGCCGGCGGCCAGCCCGACCTCGCGCTGGGCCATCGCGACCCGGGTCACGCTGTCCATCGCGAGGAGCACGTCGCGGCCCTGGTCGCGGAACCACTCGGCGATCCGGGTCGCGGTGAAGGCGGCGTGCAGGCGGACCAGCGCCGGCTCGTCGGAGGTCGCGACGACGACGACCGCGCGCGCCAGGCCCTCCGGCCCGAGGTCGTGCTCGACGAACTCGCGCACCTCGCGGCCGCGCTCGCCGACGAGGGCGAGGACGGTGACCGGGGCGTCCGTGCCGCGCACGACCATCGACAGCAGGCTCGACTTGCCGACGCCGGACCCGGCGAAGATGCCCATCCGCTGCCCGCGGCCGCACGGCACCAGGGTGTCGAGGGCCCGGATCCCCAGGCCGAGCTGGGTCGTGATCCGCTCACGGGTCATCGCCGGGGGCGGGGTGCCGTCGGTCGTCACCCAGGAGACGCCGGTGAGCGGCGGGCCGCCGTCGATCGGGCGGCCGAGCGCGTCGACGACGCGGCCGACGAGGCCGTCGCCGACCGGCACCCGCAGCGGGTCACCGGTGGCCTCGACCCGGTCGCCGACGCGCACGCCGCGCAGCTCGCCGACCGGCATGCACCGGGCGGTGCCGTCGTCGAGGGCGACGACCTCGGCCATGATCGCGCCGCGCTCGCCGACGACCCGGACGGCCTCGCCGACCGCGACGTCGAGGCCGCTGACCTCGAGGCCGACGCCGATGGCGCGGGTGACGCGGCCGGTGACGCGGGGGCGGGCGGCGCGCACGAGCTCCTCGCGCAGGGTGGTCGCAGTGCTCATCGGCCCAGCACCTCCCGGACCCGGGCCAGGGCCGAGGAGAGCTGGGCGTCGACCGTGCGGTCGCCGACGTCGGCGAGGCAGCCGCCGCGCTCGACGCTCGGGTCGGCGACGAGCTCGAGGGTCGCGGTCGGGGCGAGCGAGGCGAGGTCGTCGGCCGAGCCGGCGAGGAGCTCGACGTCCTCGGGGTTGAGCCGGACGAGGACGGAGGCGCCACGGGGCACCTCGGTCAGCGCGCGGACCACGGCGTCGCGGGCCGCGCAGCCGTCGACCTCGAGGTGGTGGCCGACGAGTGCCTCGGCGATCTCGACGGCGAGTCCGGCGGCGGTCTCGAGCACGTCACGGACGGTGAGGCCGGCGGCCGCGGCGTCGGCCT
>JACXUW010000370.1 GCA_014763705.1 Micrococcales bacterium
GGCGAGGGCCTCCTGGCCGGTGGGGAGGTCCCAGCGGGTGGGGTCCGCGCCGATGGCCAGGAGCGCGGCGGGGACGCCGGCGACCAGGGCGGTGATGAGCAGGAGCGCGCCGGCGCCGGTGAGGCGGTCCCGGCCGGTGGGCGCCAGTGTGGGGGTCATTGCTCGATGCCTCCAACGGATCGGGTGGTTCGGGCGGTGCCGTGCCCGCTGACCGTGAGTGTGCTGAGGCCGATGACGCCCAGGAACGTCGTGCGGTAGGTGTCGGTGACGTCGACGGTGACGGTGGTGCCGCCGGTGACCGTGACGTTCCCGGTCACCCCGGCCGCGGTCAGGTAGGTGCGGGCCGCGCGGGCGGCGAGCTGGGTGTCGGTGCGCACGGCGTCGCCGCGCACGGCGGCGGGGGCGTCCAGCTGCTGCCCACCGGCGCGGGCGGCCTGGGCGGCCACGGCGCGGGCGTGCTGCTGGGCGTGGACCTGTCCGCCGAGGTCGACGGCGAGGCCGACCAGGACGATCATCGCGAACCCGGTGGTGACCAGCCAGATACTCACCGACCCCTCCTCCGGCCGCCGGGCGTCGTGGACCTTGCTGGTGGTCATCGGCGTTCCCGGTAGGTGTCGACCGGGGAGGTCGCGGTCGCGGTGACCGCCCGGGCACCGGGGATCCCGGGGACGGCGAGGTCGGACAGGGGCACGACACAGGTGACGGTGGCGCCGACGGTGGCGGGGGTCCCGACGGGGGCGCCCAGTCCGGCGGTGTCGATGGTGACGGTGACCGAGGTGCAGGTCAGGTCCTGGCTGGCCAGGCTGGCGGTCGCCGCGGAGACGGCGGCGGCCTGGGCGCCGCTCTGGGTGCGAGCGATCGAGGCGGTGCGGGCCGCGTCGGCGGCCGCGGCGTCGACGGCCTGGCCGGCGACGGCGAGGCGGCCGCCGGCGATGACGAGGCCGACGAACAGCAGGAACGCCGGGACCCCGATCGCGGCCTCCAGGGTGGCCGACCCGGCCTCCCCCACCCCGGACCGCCGGCGACGTCGCGTCGCGGGGGTCACGACGTGATCCGTTCGACGGGCACGGACGCGGACTGGGTGATCCTGGGTCGCCACCCGGGGATGACGCTGAGAGCCTGCCCGGTGACGGTGACGGTCGCGGCGGTGGCTGACCGGTGCCCGGTGACGGCGGCGCCGGTCAGGGCGTCGCCGGCGCTCTCGGCCAGGTAGGACTGGGCGGCGGCCACACCGGCGGTGCGGGTGCCGGTCTCGGCGCCGGCGGCGCGGGCGCCTTCCTGGGCGGAGGCGATGGCCAGGGTGCGGGCGTGGTAGACCAGCGCGGCCTGCATCCCCAGGAACATCACCGCGAACAGGGCGGGCATGAGCAGCACCATCTCGACCGACGTCGAGCCGAGCTCGCGCCGGTACCGGCGGTCCTGTCCGTGGCGGGTCATGGCGGTGGGGTCAGGTGATCTTGGCGGCCTCGGCGGTGACGTAGGTCCTGATCGCCAGGACCACGATGCCGACGATCGCGATGAGCGCGACCGCCCACAGGACCTGCTCGATGGTCACCGACCCGCGCTCGTCGCGGGCTGTGCGCCGTTCGGCGGCGTCCAGGGCTCGCAGGCCCAAGGTGTGCAGGGTGGCGGCGAGGAATCTCATGACGGGGTTCTCCTTCTCAGCGGTGGTGCTCTCTGGTTGGTGGTGCTCTCTGATCAGTGAGGCGGTAGTCGGTGGCTCGACGGTCGCGGGAGGGGACGGGGTCAGGTGGGGCCGGCCAGGACGCGCAGCAGGGCCGGGGCGACGAGGATGGCCAGGAAGATCACCCCGAGCAGGCTCATCGGGATCGTCATCCGTTCGGCGACCTCGTTGGCTTTGGCCTTCTCGGCGGTAAGCAGGGCGGTGCGCAGGGCCGCGGAGCGGGCGCGCAGGCTGCTGTACACCTGGGCGCCTTCCTCCCCGGACAGGCGCATGATGTCGGCGAGGTCGTCCAGCTCGGGCAGCCCGAGCTCTCCGCCCAGGGCGTGCAGGGCCTCCCAGGGCGTCAGCCCGGACCAGCGGGTGCGGGCCAGCTCCTCGGCCAGGCGGGTGAAGACCCAGGAGTCCCCGACGTCGGCGGCGGCCTCCATGGCCTGGCGGGGGCCGGCGCCGGAGAGGCGTTCGAGGGCGACGAGGTCGGTGTAGGCGCCCAGGGCGTGGGCGAACTCGGCGCGGGCGCGCTTGGCGTCGTCGCGGGCGTTGTAGTCCGGCACCCAGAACAGCACCAGGGCCAGGGCGAGACCGGCGGCGGCGGGGACGTAGAACGGCAGGCCGGCGTCGAAGGTGTTGAACAGGACGGTCAGCACCGGGGGGATGGCCAGTCCGAGGAGGGCGAAGAGGATCTTCTCCCCGTAGAACCGGGACACCGGCTGGCGCAGGATGGCCAGCTCCCGGGCCGGGACCGGCCCCCACATCCGGGCCGGGAGGGCCTTCATGCTCCACCGCCCGAGACGGTCGGTGACCTCGCCACCGCCGGAGTCGCCTGTGGTGGTGGTGTTCTGGCGGCGGCGGGCGTGCTCGGGGGAGAGCCGGTCCAGGGTGTCGCGCAGGTCCGGGTGGGACGGGACCAGCCACCACGTGGCGACCGCGAGGCCCAGCCCGATGAGGGCGCCGCCTAGGGTCACCAGGTGCAGGGTGTTGGGGCTGGTCATGGCGTGTCCTGGCGGGCGCTCTGGCCGATGAACCGCGGTAGTGGGGTGCCGGTGGCCATCGAGCGCATCCACACCAGCGTCGCGACGTACAGCCCCAGCAGCGCCACGAGCAGGACCTGGCCGAGGCCGGTGCCGTAGGGGGCGACGTAGTCCCCGGACAGGGCCAGCACCGCTAGGACCCCGACGGTGATCAGGGTGACCCAGCGGGCCGTCGCCCGCGGTTTGGCACGGTCGGCCTCGACCTCGCGGCGGGCCCGGACGTCGGCGGCGACGGACTCGGCCAGGCCCTCCAGGACGCTGGCGAGTCCGGTGCCGCGGCGGCGGGCCCCCAGGAGGAGGTTGGCGGCGATGACGTCGCCGGTGGCGTCGTCGAGGTCCTCGGCCAGGGCGCGCAGCGCGTCTTGGGTGGCCCATCGGGCCCGCAGGCGGGAGGCCAGGCGGGTGACCTCGGGCCGGATCGGTTCCGGCGCCGAGCGCAGGGTCGCCACGAGCGCCTGCTCGAGCCCGGCGCCCGCGGTCAGCACCCCGGACAGGGCACGGGTCCACTCCTCCATCGCCTCCAGCCGGGCGATGCTCGTGGTCGCGGCCGGTGCGGACAGCAGCAGCGGCAGCCCCACTAGCGCGGCGGGGACCACGAGCACGGCGACCCACCACCCGGTCACGGCCGCGGTCACCAGACCGGCGAGGACACCTGCCCCGAGCAGCACCCGCGTGCGCGGCGACACCGCCGGGAGCCGGCGCGCCGGTCGGTATCGGCTCGCGGGTGCCGGAGGGCGGGGTGGGG
>JACXUW010000371.1 GCA_014763705.1 Micrococcales bacterium
TCGACGGCCGTGGCGACGGCCCGTTCCCACGCGCCGGGCTCGAGCGCGCCGTCGGAGAACGCGACGTCGACCGGGCGCGGCGGCACCGGCTGCGCCACCACCTCGACCGTCCCCGGGACGGCGGCGACCGAGGGCCCGGCGCTCATCGTCGTCAGCCAGGCGCGCCCGGTCGACGTCGCGTTCTCCGACGGCGCGCTCGAGCCCGGCGCGTGGGAACGGGCCGTCGCCACGGCCGTCGAGCGCATCACCGCCGGCGAGCTGGACAAGGTCGTGCTGGCGCGCGACCTCGGGGTCACCGCGCACGACGCCATCGACGTCCGCTGGCTGCTGCGCCGCCTCGCCGAGCGCTACGACACCACGTGGGTCTTCGCCGTCGACGGGCTCGTCGGCGCGACGCCCGAGCTGCTCGTGCGCCGCGAGAAGGGGCTCGTGACGTCGCGGGTGCTGGCCGGGACCATCCGGCCGACCGGCGACGACGCGCACGACCTGGCGCTGGCCGCGTCGCTGGCCCGTTCGTCCAAGGACCTCGAGGAGCACGAGTACGCGGTGCGCTCGGTGGCCGATGCCCTTGCGCCGCACTGCTCCTCGATGAACGTGCCGGAGGCGCCGTTCGTCCTCCACCTGTCCAACGTCATGCACCTGGCCACCGACGTCGCCGGGGTGCTCGTCGACGACACCTCGTCGCTCCGGCTCGCGGCCTCGCTCCACCCCTCGGCGGCCGTGTGCGGCACCCCCCGGCTCGTCGCCGACGAGGTCATCGCCGAGCTCGAGCACATGGACCGCGGCCGGTACGCCGGACCGGTCGGCTGGATCGACGCCGACGGCGACGGCGAGTGGGGCATTGCGCTGCGCTGCGGCGCCGTCGACCCGCAGGACCCGTCGCGGATGCGGCTGTTCGCCGGCTGCGGCATCGTCGCCGGGTCGGTCCCGGCCGACGAGCTGGCCGAGTCCGCGGCCAAGCTCGTCCCGATGCGCGACGCGCTGACCGCCTGACGCCCCCCCGGACGCCCCGGGACCCGCTCAGGTGAAGGGCGGGCGGGCGTCGACGGCGACCGAGCGCCGGCCGGCCCAACGCCACACCCGGGCGGCGCGGTCGCGGTCCTCGTCGGTGACGAGGTTGCCCATCCAGCGGAGGGCGAGGGTCATCAGCCAGTCGCTGCGCATCCCGACCGGGCCGAGCGCGGCGAGGGTGCGGGGCACCGTGAAGACCCCGGCCAGCCGCCGGGCGATGGAGAACGCCTCGCCGTAGTGGTCGCGCAGCAGCGCCGGCCAGACCGTCGCGAGGTCGTCGTCGAGGTGGAGGGCGACGAGCCGACCGGTCTCGAGGCCGTAGTCGATGCCCTCGCCGTTGAGGGGGTTGACGCACGCGGCGGCGTCCCCGACGAGCGCCCAGTTGGGTCCGGCGACGTTCGACACGGCTCCGCCCATCGGCAGCAGCGCGCTCGTCGGCATCCGCTGCTCGCCGGTCAGCCCGAAGTCGGCCCGCCGCTCGTCGGTGTAGCGGCGCATCAGCGGCTTGACGGCGACGTCGGCCGGCCGGCGGGTCGTCGCCAGCGTGCCGACGCCGACGTTCACCTGCCCGCCGCCGAGCGGGAAGATCCAGCCGTAGCCGAGCACCTTGCCGAGCCCGGAGCGCACGCCGTCGGCGACGACCAGTCGCTCGCAGGCGATCTCGTGGGTGCTGCCGTCTCCGCGGCGGAAGGTGACCGACCGGACGCGCCCGCCCTCGAGCGTGGCGTCGACGGCCTTGCTTCCCTCGACCCCGGTGGCGCCGGCCTTGAGGGCGGTCTCGCGGATGCCGGCGTCGAGCTCGGTGCGCGGCACGGCCGAGCCGTGGTCGGGGAGCGTGCCGCCGGGCCACGGGAGGTGGAGGGTCTGGCCGAAGCCGTGCGCGCGCAGGCCCTGGTTGACGGTGTGCGTGCGGACCCAGTCCCCGAGGTCGAGCCGGTCGAGCTCGGCGATGGCGCGGGGGGTCAGGCCGTCGCCGCACGTCTTGTCGCGCGGGAAGGTCGCGGCGTCGGCGAGGACGACGTCGCGCCCGGCGCGGGCGGCCCAGGCCGCCGCGGCGGACCCGGCGGGGCCGGCGCCGACGACGAGGACGTCGGTGCGGGTGGGGGTGGTCGGCACGGGTCGATTCTCGCAAGCCCGCGGGCTCCGGCCGAAATCGGCTCCGGTCAGCCGTCGAGGGTGCGAGCCGCGAGGTCGCGCAGCGCGGCGTGCGCGGAGCGGTGGCTCGAGCGGTCGACGGGCACCTGGACGACGCGGAGGCCGTCCGGCCGTCGGGCGACCGCGGCAGCGAGGGCGTCTCGGGTGGTCACCACCTCGTGGGCGACGCCGTGGGCGGCGCAGAGGGCCGCGAGGTCGGTGCCGGTCGGGGTGCCGAAGACCCGCTCGAAGGTCGCGGCCCGCTCGGGGGCTCCGTGCTCGAGGGTCGTGAAGATGCCGCCGCCGTCGTCGTCGACGACCACCACGGTGAGGTCGGGCCGCGGCTCGGCGGGACCGACGAGGAGCCCGTTCGCGTCGTGGAGGAAGGTGAGGTCGCCGAGCAGCGCGTGCGTCGGCCGGCCGAGGCCGAGCGCCACGCCCGCGGCCGTCGAGACCATCCCGTCGATGCCCGCGAGCCCGCGGTTGGCGACCACCCGGATCCCACCGCCGGGATCGCCGGCGCGGCCGGTCGTCGCGAGGTCGAGGTCGCGCACCGGGTTCGACGAGCCGAGGACGAGGACCGCGTCGGGCGGGAGGCCGTCGTGCACGGCGGCTGCCACCGCCAGCCCGCTCGGCCACGGGAAGTCCTGCGCGGCAACCGCATCCGCGACGCGGCGTCCGGCCTCGTCCCACCCCTGCGCCCAGGCACCGCGGCCGGTGGGAACGCCTCCCGGGTCGGCCGTCAGCGCCGCCCACGGATGGACGAGGGCGGCGGCGTGCGACGGGTCCGCCCAGGTCCCCGCCCCGCGCACGACCTCGACCCGCATCCCGGGCCGGCGCAGCAGGGCGGCGACCGGACGGGCCAGGGTGACCCGACCGACGACGACCACCCGCTCCGGGAGGTGTGCGTCGAGCCATCCGGTGGCGGTGAGCAGCAGCGGGCCGTGCGGGAGGGCGCCCGCGCGTGCGGACGGACCCGCGAACGGCTCGGCGACGACGGGGTGGCCGCGACCGACGGCCCAGTCGACGGCCTCCTGCCCGGACACCACGTCGCCGGTGTCGCCGACGACCACGAGGGTGCGCTCGACGTGTTCGATGCTCCCGGCCGGCACCGTGGGGACCGCGAGGCGCACCTCGGTCCACGGTGCGCCGCCCGGCCGGCCGCCGAGGTGCTCCGCCGGCACGTCGTCGTCGGGCGCCAGGGGGTCGCGGAAGGCGACGTCGACGTGCACCGGGCCCGGCTCCGCCCCGAGCACGCCGGTGGCGGCGGCGAGCGCACGGCACACCGTCGTGCGCCACGCGGGC
>JACXUW010000372.1 GCA_014763705.1 Micrococcales bacterium
GGCTGAGGCGGCTGGTGGCGCGGTGCGGACTGTGATGGGATCGAGGTCCCGGCCGGGCCGGTCGGCCCGCACCGACGACCGACCCGACCACCGGACCGACGACCGCCGAGGAGCCCCATGACCGACGCCCCCGCCGTGACCCACGGGGTGCACTCCGAGGTCGGACGGCTGCGCAAGGTGCTGGTCTGCCGTCCCGGCCTGGCCCACCGTCGCCTCACGCCGACCAACTCCGCCGCGCTCCTGTTCGACGACGTCATGTGGGTCGGCCAGGCCGAGCGCGACCACGCCGACTTCGTCGAGAAGCTGCGCGGGCTCGGGGTCGAGGTCGTCGAGCTGCACGACGTCCTCGCCGAGACGATGGCCATCCCCGGCGCCCGGGACTGGCTCCTGGACCGCAAGATCGTGCCGAAGCACGTGGGGCTCGGCCTCGTCGACTCCACCCGGGCCTTCCTCGAGATCCTCGACCCGGCGCGGCTCGCGGAGTTCCTCATCGGGGGCCTGGCCATCCCCGACCTCCCCGAGGAGTTCCGCACCCCCTTCGTCATGCTCGCGCGCGAGCAGACCGGCGCCCGCGAGTACCTCCTGCCGCCGCTGCCGAACACGCTGTACACCCGCGACACGACGTGCTGGGTGTACGGCGGCCTCACCCTCAACCCGCTCTACTGGCCGGCCCGCCAGAACGAGACGATCATCTACAAGGCGATCTACCGCTACCACCCCGACTTCGCGGGCTCCACCGTGTGGTGGGGCGACCCGGAGACCGACTGGGGCGAGGCGACCCTCGAGGGTGGCGACGTCATGCCGGTCGGCAACGGCGTCGTCCTCGTCGGGATGAGCGAGCGCACCTCCCGGCAGGCCATCACCCAGGTGGCCGCGGCACTCTTCGCGCAGGGCGCGGCCGAGAAGGTCGTCGTCGCGGGGCTGCCCCAGCTGCGGGCGGCGATGCACCTCGACACCGTCTTCACCTTCGCCGACCGGGACGTCGTCACGCTCTACCCGAACGTCATGGACGGCGCGCACACCTTCGTCCTGCACCCGGCCGATGCCGAGCCGGGGGTGGAGGTCGAGGACCGCGGCGAGGGCACCTTCACCAAGGTCGTCGCCGACGCCCTCGGGCTGGACGGCCTGCGCGTCATCGAGACCGGCGGCGACGTCTACGCCTCCGAGCGCCAGCAGTGGGACAGCGGCAACAACGCCGTGGCCGTCGAGCCCGGGGTGGTGTTCACCTACGACCGCAACACCACGACGAACGCGCTGCTGCGGCAGGCCGGCATCGAAGTCGTCGAGATCGTCGGCTCAGAGCTGGGCCGCGGGCGCGGCGGCGGCCACTGCATGACCTGCCCGCTGGTGCGCGACCCGGTCGACTACTGACGGCGCCACCGGACGCCGGCGACGGTCACAGGTCGCGCCGGTAGCGCTCCTCGGGAGCCGAGCTGCGCGCCACCAGGTTCCAGATGGCCAGCGCGAGACCGCCCCACAGGACGAGCATGGCGAGGACCATCATCGCGATCGCTCCGGAGCTCATGACCGCACCTCCGCGGTGTCGAGGGACGGGTCGTCCTCGGGTGGGACGAGGGAGGTCCGGGCCCGCCACCGCACGCGCAGCGCGAGCACGGCGGCGACGACGACCGCGGCGGCCACGCCCCACCCGAAGGTGGCGAGCATCCAGCCGGGGTAGTCCTCGTAGGGCGTGTCGAGGTCGGTGAGCAGCTCGCGGACGAGGACGACGGTGAGCGCGGCCGGGGTGAGGGCCCCGATGAGGACGAGCCACCAGCGCCCGAGCCGCACCGAGCCGGTGCGGTTCATGTGCGCCGCGAGCGGGCCCAGGGCACGGGCGAGCCAGGCCACGGCGAGCATGCTCACCACGGCGACGAGCAGGATGCCGTAGCGGTTGATGAAGTGGTCGACGATGTCGAGGACGTACACCCCGCTCGTCGTGCTGAAGAAGACCAGGCTGACCAGCGCGGACGGGAGCACGACGGCCAGGGTCGCGCCGGTGCGGCTCATCTCGAACTTGTCGCGCACGGCGGAGATGACGACCTCGATGACGCTGACCAGCGAGGTGACGCCGGCGAAGACCAGCGAGCCGAAGAAGAGGACGCCGATGAGGGCGCCGGCGGGTGCCTCGCTGATGATCGCGGGGAAGGCGACGAAGGCGAGGCCGAGCCCGTCGGAGGCCACCTCGTCGACCGGGACGCCGCCCGCCTGGGCCATGAACCCGAGGGCGGCGAAGACGCCGATCCCCGCGAGGAGCTCGAACCCCGAGTTGGCCAGGCCCACGACGAGCCCGGAACCGGTCATGTCGGTCCGTCGGGAGACGTAGGAGCTGTAGGTGATCATGATCCCGAAGCCGACGGAGAGGCTGAAGAAGATCTGCCCGAACGCGGCCGCCCACACGGAGGTCTGGCCGAGCGCGGACCAGTCGGGGGTGAACAGCGCCTCGAGGCCGGTGCCGGCGCCGGGCAGGAAGAGGGCACGGACGACGAGGGCGGCGAAGGCGAGGACCAGCACGGGGATGAAGACCACCGAGGTGGCACCGATGCCCTTCTGGACGCCGAGGGCCATGATGCCGAGGACCGCCGCCCAGACCAGGGCCAGCGGGACGAGCACCCCGGGCACGACGTCGAGGCTCACGCCGGGGTCGCCCGCCTGGAGGAAGGACCCGAAGAGGAACTCGTCGGGGGCGTCGCCCCAGGCCTTGGTCACCGAGAAGCCGGTGTACCGGACGGCCCAGGCAATGACCGCGGCGTAGTAGACCGCGATGACGAAGCAGATGCCGACCTGCCACCACCCGATCCACTCGGTACGCCGGTCGGTGCGGGCGAACGACAGGGGCGCCGATCCCCGGCCCCGGTGTCCGAGAGCGTAGTCGAGCAGCAGGAAGGGCAGGCCGGCGGTGAGCAGGGCGACGAGGTAGGGGAGGATGAACGCGCCGCCGCCGTTCTCGTAGGCCACGTAGGGGAAGCGCCAGATGTTGCCCAGGCCCACGGCCGAGCCGATCGCGGCGAGGATGAACACCTTGCGGGAGGAGAAGGCGCCGCGGGGGTCGGCGGTGGGGGGCGCGCCGTCGGCGCTCGGGTCGGAGGCGGTCATCGTCGTCCTTCCTCGGGTGCGTGCTGCGTGCCGGCCAGCCAACCACGGTGCGGCCGCGACGGCCACCCCCGTACGGTGCCGGTGTGCAGACCCCGCCCGCCGACGTCTCCGAGACCGCCGTGCTCGAGGTCGTGCGGGACGGGTGGGACGCCGGCGCCACCTCGGCCGCGTACCTCCCGGTCGGCTATGGCAGCCACCACTGGGCGGTGGCGGGTGGCGGCGGCCGCCGGTGGTTCGTCACGGCGGACGCGACGCCGGCGCAGGAGCAGATGGCGCGGCTCGAGGCCGCGTACGGGGTCCCGGGTGCGGCCCGCGCGGCCGGTGTCTCCGGGGCCCACGGACCGGTGCCGTCG
>JACXUW010000373.1 GCA_014763705.1 Micrococcales bacterium
CGCGAGTACGTCGTCGGCACCTCGATCGCGCGGTTCATGTTCCTCGACGGCCTCGCCGAGCGCCCGGACCTCCTCGGGGGTCATCTCGACCACGAGCCGCCCGCCGCCCTCGAGGGGCATGCGCAGCACGATGCCGCGACCTTCCTTGGTGACCTCGAGCGGGCCGTCGCCCGTCCTCGGCTTCATTGCCGCCATGGCGTGTTTCCCTTCCTCATCGCGGCAGCGGGGGTCGCGCCGCGTTGCTGCCCGGTCGCCGGACCGCCGGACGTAGGCGTCCATTATCGCGTAGCCGTGCGACACGACGAAATCCGAACCACCGGGTCAGGGCGGGAACGAGCCCCACGGGGTGTAGGTGAGGAGGGTGCAGGTCCACCACAGGACGCCGCCCACGAGGACGAGCAGGACCACGCCGACCCGACGCTTCCAGTGCGGCACGACCTGCTGGCCGTCGGCGGTGCGCATCGCCACCGAGGCGAGCAGGGCGGCGAGCGGCATGTCGAGGAGGAGGAAGCGCCACATCGAGGTGATCGGCCGGACGACGGCGAAGAGGAAGAAGGGGTAGGCCAGCGCCCAGACCCGCATCTCGACGCTCATCCAGCGCCCGTGCCGGCCGAGGACGAGGGCCCCGTAGGTGGCGGCGAGCGCGAGGAGCACGACGACGCCGAAGACGCCCTTGGCGTCCCAGGCCCACTGGAACCAGAGGACGAACGGGCCGTCGGCGGGCTTCTGCCCCCACGCGGCCTGGACGTCGAAGAACGCCGTCGGGACGCCGGTGGCGATGCCGGCGACGGCCGGCCACGCGACCGCGCTGACCCCGACCGCGGCGAGCATGACGACGATCCGCCACCCCTGCCCGGCCAGCGGGCGCAGCCCGAGCGCCCGTTCCTCGCGCCAGCGGACGACCAGGTGGATGAGGACCGCGAGCCCGAGCGCGGGGGCGACCCCCCGGGTGAAGCCGAGCGGGATGGCGACGGCGGCGACGAGGAGGTAGTGCCGCCGCACGAGCACGAGCAGCGCCGCGGCGACGAGCGCGACCGCGAGGGCCTCGGTGTACGGCTTGAGCATGACCGAGGTCGTGGGGTAGAAGCACCACAGGCACGCGGCGACGAGGGCGAGCCGCTCGCGCTGCGGCTGCCGGGCCGCGTGGTAGGTGGTGCGGAACAGCGCGTGGATGAGCACGACCCCGACGGCACCGAGGACGAGGTTGAGGACGACCCCGGCGACCTCGAAGGACATCCCCGTGACCATGAGGCCCTTCACGAGGTAGGGGTAGAGCGGGTAGAACGCCCACGCGCTGTAGGTGACGAAGCCGGTGTCCGCGTCCCGCGGGAGGGGCACCGGGTAGCCGTCGGTGACGATGCGGTGGTACCAGACGCCGTCCCAGAGGCCCACCATGTCGCCGACCGTGGGGTCGGGGTGCCCGACGCCCGCGGGGTTCTGGAACCAGGTGGCCGCCACCCAGATCGCGACGAGCGAGACGACGCGCGAGACGGCGTAGACGACGAGCAGGGTGAGCACCGGCCGTTGCAGCGCCCGGCCGGCCAGCTCGTGCCGGCCCTGCGAGGTGAGCAGCCGGCGCAGCACCGAGCGCCGGGCGGCCTCGGGGGGCGCGTCGGCGGCGGGCGCGAGCTCAGCCCTGGCCATCGGTCAGACTCCTCACGTCCCAGAGGTACACCCCGCCGACCCGCTGCGGCTCGCCGAACACCGAGACGAGCGAGGTCCGCAGCGACTCGGCGGCCGGCCGGTCCTCGGGCAGGACGATCGCGTCGACCCGACCGGCCCGCAGGTCGGCGGTGAACGCGCTCTTCTCGGCCGTGCCGAGCGGCATCGGCTGGTCGGCCTGGGCGATCTCGAGCATCCACTGGCTCAGCGCGGTCGGGGTGGCGCCGTACTGGCCGACCCGCTCGGGGGTGCCGTTCGGCCCGACGAAGTACCCGGCGACGACCGGGAACCCCCAGCGGGCCGCGGCCTGCCACTCCAGCGCCCGGGCGTCGGCGACGTTCGGCGGCGGCGCGGCGAGGACCGAGCCGCCCGGGTCGACGTGCTCGCGCCACGTCCCGTCGGTGAAGAACGCGGGGACGACCGGCCGGGGGTCGACGACCAGCGGCGTGGGCACGACGGGCAGCAGGGCCATCACGCCCACCGTCGTGCCGGCCACCAGCCCGGGACCGGACACCTCGGCGGCGCGGTCGACGAGGCGGCGCAGCGCCTCGACCCCGAGCGCGAGGAGCACCCCGAGGCACGGCAGGGCGACGAGCGTGAACCGCGTCGGGAGCACGTTCTGGACGACCGGCACGTGCTCGAGCAGCGCCCACGGACCGGGGATGCCGAGCGCCGTGCCGTGGAGGGTCACCTCCTCCCCGAGCGAGAGCCAGCACGTGACGACGACGACGGCCGCGAGCGCGCGCACCGCGACCGAGCGCCACAGGAGGGCGACCGTGGCGGCGACGGCCACCCACAGCCACACCCCGAAGAACGCGTTCTCCTCGGTGCGGTTCATCGACAGGGCCGCCGAGGCCCACGGGTCGGCCCCGACGGTGCGGGTGGCGCGACCCCAGAGGGCGGCGAGGTCGTTGCCGGCCGGAGGGTGCCAGATGGACGCGTAGCTGCCCGGGCCGCGGAACTGCCACCACAGCGGGAGGCCGACGAGCGCGAGGGAGACGAGCGCGCCGACGCCGAGCCCGGTGCCGAGCGGGCGCCACCGGACCCGGCCGTGCGCCGCGAGGACCGCGCCGCCGACGAGGACCCCGACGGCGGTGAGGAGCAGCACCTCCTCCCCGATGAGCACCTGCCACGCGACGAGCAGCCCGAGGACGACGCCGTCGCGGACCGGCCGACGGCCCTCGGCGAGGCGCAGGAGGCGGTCGAGGAGCACCGGCACGAGGGCCTGGACGACGAAGTTCGGGTGACCGTTGGCGTGGCTGACCATGCCCGGGCCGAAGCCGGCGAGCAGGGAGCCGAGGAACGCGGCGACCGGGTGCACCGGGAGGCGGGTGCGCACGAGCCAGTACCAGGCGGAGGCGGTCAGGGCCAGGCCGAGCAGCTCGACGAGGACGAAGGTGACCTGCGGCCCGGCGAGAAGGGTCAGCGGAGCGAGCGGCACCCCGAGGCCGATGACCGAGGCGTTGGCCATGAGGTTGACGCCGGTCGGGAAGTTCTGGAGGTCGGTGGCGAGGGGGTTCGAGAAGGTCGTGAGGTTGTGCGCGGTGGCCCCGAGGTACCACTCGAACGCCTGCTGGTCCTGGACGCCCTGCGACAGGTAGCCGGTGCGCACCGCGCCGAGCAGGTGCATCGTCACGTAGGCGGCGACGGCGAGGTGGAGCAGCGGCGCGACGAGGTCGGCCGGGCGCAGCGGGGCGGGGTGTCCGGCAACCGGGTCACGCCCGGTTGCCGGACGGTGTCGAGGGGGCGGCTCGTCCTCCGGGTCGGGGGTCAGCCGGGTGAG
>JACXUW010000017.1 GCA_014763705.1 Micrococcales bacterium
GCGCGCGACCGAGGGACCCGGTGGCCCGACGGCCTACCACTACGAGATCGAGCTCTGACGCGGCGCCGGGGGCGTCATCCGCCCAGGAGGTCGCTGACCGTGCGCGACCGGTGGCCGCGGCGCTCCAGCTCGGGGAGCAGGAGCTCGAGGAGGTCGACGACCCGGTGCCGGGCACCGACGCCCTCGTGGAGGACGACGACCGAGCCGGGCTGCACGCGGTCCAGGACGAACCGCGCGGCCACCCCGACGTCGCGGACCTCGGCGTCCGGCACGGCGACCGAGCCGAGGACCGTGCGCATCCCCAGCGACGTCGCCACGCGCACCTGGGCCGGCCGGACGACGCCCGACCCCGGCCGGGTCAGGGTGGGCCGCACGCCCGTCGCGGCGGCGACGGCGGCCGAGGTGCGTTCGAGGTCCCGCCGGTAGGCCTCCGTCGGCTGCAGCACGGCCGGCTCGTCGGCCCAGCCGTGGTTGCCCACCTCGTGGCCCGCGTCGACGACCGCCCGCGCCGCCGCGGGATGGTCCTCGACCCGGGAGCCGAGGAGGAAGAACGTGGCCCGGGCGTCGTGCCGGGCGAGCACCTCGAGGATGCGCGGGGTGAGCGTCGGGTGCGGGCCGTCGTCGAAGGTCAGCGCGACCCCGGGGGAGCGGGCGCGCACCTGGAACACGACGTGCTGCTGCCGGGACAGGAGCCGGGCCAGCGCCGGCGGTTGCTTCGCGAGCACGACCCCCGCTGCCGCCAGAGCGGTCGCGCCGTAGCCGGCCGCCGTGAGGGCTCGGTGCGGCCTCCCGCTCATCCCACGTCCCGCCGCTGCTCGGGCGGAACGGGCGGGTCGAGGCCGAGCGGCAGCTCGGCGCGGGCGTCGTCGGCGGTGACGGCGTCGATGAGCTCCTGGGCGGTGAGCGGGCGCGGCCCGGTGCGCACCGGCCCGAGGACGTCGAGCTCGGCCGTGACAACCTCGAGGTCGCGCATCCGCCGGGCGGTGACGAGGACCCGGGACTCGAGCGCGCCGACCATCGCGTTGTAGGCCTCGACGCTCGACTGCAGCGACCGGCCGACCTTCGCGGTGTGCCCGCCGAGCGTGCCGAGCCGCTCGTAGAGCTCGCGGCCGAGGTCGAGCAGCTCGCGGGCGCTCTGCGAGAGGGCGTCCTGCTGCCACGTGAAGGCGACGGTGCGCATCAGCGCCAGCAGTGACCCCGGACCGACGAGGACGACCCGCTGCGCGAGCCCCTTCTCGTGCAGGCCCGGCTGGGCGGCGAGCGCGGCGGCGAGCATCGCGTCGCTGGGGACGAAGCAGACGACCATCTCGGGACCGTCGCGGAACGCCGACCAGTACTCCTTGCCGGCCAGTGTCGCGACGTGCCCGGCGAGGGAGTCGGCGTGGCGGCGCAGGAGGGCCACCCGCTCGTCGTCCGGGAGGTCGTCGGCCTGGGCGTCGAGGAAGTGCGTCATCGGGGCCTTGGCGTCGACGACCAGCGACTTGCCGCCTGGCAGTCGGACGACGACGTCGGGGCGGACCCGCCGCTCGTGGCCGGAGACCGCACCGACCTGCTCGTCGAAGTCGCAGCGGGGGAGCATCCCGGAGACCTCGAGGACCCGGCGCAGCTGCACCTCGCCCCAGGCCCCGCGGACCGAGGAGGAGCGCAGCGAGCCGGCCAGCGAAGCCGTGGCGCGCCCCAGGCCCTGGGTCTCGGCCTCGACCCGTGCGAGCAGTGCCCGCAGCGAGCCGTACTGCTGGGCCCGGTCGCGCTCGAGGACGCCGACGTGCTCCTCGACCCGCACGAGCGCGTCCTTGAGCGGGGCGAGCAGGGCGGCGGTCTCCATGTCCTCGGCGAGGGAGGTCTCGAGGTCGAGGACCCGCTCACGGAGCAGGTCGCGCTCGGTCTCGACGCCGGCCACCGCGGCTCGGTGCACGAGGCGTGCCACCGCCCAGGCCCCGAGCACGCCGACGACCAGCCCCGCCACGCCCCACACCATCCCGTCCATGGACCAGACGATCCCAGCGACCACCGACAGCGGCCGGCAATCCGCGCCGCGCGGCGGGTCCGAACCACGCCCGATCACCGCGCCACCCGAGAGGACCCCGCATGCCCGTGCTCCAGGACTTCACCGCGACGACGCTGACCGGCGACGACCAGGCGCTCGAGGCGTACCGCGGCAAGGTGGTGCTCGTCGTCAACACCGCCTCGCAGTGCGGCTTCACCTCGCAGTACGACGGGCTCGAGGAGCTGTGGCGCGACTACCGCGGCGACGGCCTCGTCGTCCTCGGCTTCCCGTGCAACCAGTTCGGCGGCCAGGAGCCCGGCGACGCCGACCAGATCGGCGAGTTCTGCCGGGTCAACCACGGTGTGTCCTTCCCGATGTTCGACAAGGTCGAGGTCAACGGCGACGACGCGCACCCCCTCTACCGCTGGCTGCGTCGTGAGGCCCGCGGGGCACTCGGCAGCGAGAAGATCAAGTGGAACTTCACCAAGTTCCTCGTCGGCCGCGACGGCCGCGTCATCACCCGGTTCGGGTCGAGCACGAAGCCCGAGAAGCTCCGCGGCGCCGTCGAGAAGGCCCTCACGGCCTGACCCGCCGCTTCCACGGGTAGCGTGACCGGCATGGCGCGACGCGAGGAGACCGAGGCCGAGCGCCTCCGCCGGATCGCCATCCTCAACGCGCGCCTGCCGAAGAAGCGCAACATCGCCCAGGGGCTGCTGCGCAACCCCGCCGGCGAGGTGCTCCTCTGCGCGCTGACCTACAAGAAGGAGTGGGACCTGCCCGGCGGCGTCGTCGACCCGGGCGAGCCGCCGGCCACCACTGTCGCCCGTGAGGTCGACGAGGAGCTCGGGCTCGAGGTCACCGTCGGCGGACTCGTCGCGGTCAACTGGCTCCCGCCGTGGCGCGGCTGGGACGACGCGCACCTCTTCCTCTTCGACCTCGGGGTGTTCGACGGTGAGCTCGACTCCGCCCGGTTCCTCCGTCGCGAGATCGCCGACGCCCACTGGGTCGACCCCCGCGACACCGGTGACCACGTCGCCCCCTACACCTCCCGGATGCTCGCCTCGGTCGCCGGTTGGACGCCGGGAGAGACCCTCTACCTCGAGGACGGCACCCCGGCCGGGGCCCCGGAGTGAGGGACGAGCGCCGGCTCGCGCTCGTGCTCCTCGGCGCTCTCGTCCTCGTGAGCCTCGGCATCCTGGGGTACATCGTCGTCGCGGCCCTCACCGGCTGAGCCACCGGGCCCGGCGGACGACACGCGAGCGCCGTCGGCCCGCCGGCCGCGCGGCCACGCGACGCCCGCACCCACTGCGTGTCGTCCGCCCGTAGCCCGCCGTCGCCCGCCCGGTCCGTCGGGGCAGGATCCGCGATTTCGCCCGCCCCACCCCGGTGCGGCACGATGGGTGGTCGCGCCGGCCACGGGTCGGCGCACCCACTCGTGGTCGGTAGAGAGGACGCGCCGTGGCGCTCACCATCGGGATCGTCGGGCTGCCGAACGTCGGCAAGTCGACGATGTTCAACGCCCTGACGAAGAACGACGTCCTCGCGGCGAACTACCCGTTCGCGACGATCGACCCCAACGTCGGCGTCGTCCCGCTGCCCGACGAGCGCCTCCAGCGGCTCGCCGAGATCTTCGGCTCCGAGAAGATCCTCCCGGCCACGGTCTCCTTCGTCGACATCGCCGGCATCGTCCGCGGCGCCTCGGAGGGGGAGGGGCTGGGCAACAAGTTCCTCGCGAACATCCGTGAGGCGGACGCCATCTGCCAGGTGGTGCGCGCGTTCGAGGACGGTGACGTGGTCCACGTCGACGGTGCCGTCTCGCCCGAGTCCGACATGGAGACCATCCACACCGAGCTCGTCCTCGCCGACCTGCAGACCCTCGAGAAGGCCGTGGCCCGGCTCGAGAAGGAGGCGCGGATCAAGAAGGAGTCCAAGCCGCTCCTGGACAACGCGCTCGCGGCCCAGAAGGTGCTCGAGGAGGGGCACACCCTCTACGCGCACGGCGCCACGGCGGGCGTCGACCTCGCGCTGGCCGCGGGACTCGGACTGCTGACCACCAAGCCGTTCATCTACGTCTTCAACCTCGACGAGGACCAGCTCGCCGACACCGCCCTCCACGAGCGGCTCGCCGCCCTCGTCGCGCCGGCGGACGCGGTGTTCCTCAACGCGAAGCTCGAGATGGACCTCGTCGAGATGTCCCCCGAGGACGCCCTCGAGATGCTCCAGGGCTTCGGCGCCGAGGAGTCCGGGCTCGACCAGCTGGCCCGCGTCGGCTTCCACACCCTCGGCCTGCAGACCTACCTCACCGCCGGCCCGAAGGAGTCGCGGGCCTGGACGATCCGGCAGGGCTGGACCGCGCCGCAGGCCGCCGGGGTCATCCACACCGACTTCCAGCGCGGCTTCATCAAGGCCGAGATCGTGTCCTTCTCCGACCTCGACGAGCTCGGGTCGATGGCCGCCGCCCGCTCGGCCGGCAAGGTCCGGATCGAGGGCAAGGACTACGTCATGCAGGACGGCGACGTCGTGGAGTTCCGCTTCAACGTCTAGCGTCGACGGGATGGGCCAGGAGGCGTCGAGCACCGCTGACCACTGGGCTCACCGTGGTCTCAGCGCGACGTCGTGCTCTCCGGTCAGGCCCTCGATGTCGGAGGCGGCGGGCACGCGCGGCATGTGGCGTGGTGACCGGGGTGACCCGCAGGACGGAGCCGGGTCCCGGATAGACGAGGCTCTGGCTCCCGTCGTCCCACAGGACGACGAACGGTGCGGTGTGGCCCGGACCCCGGGCCTCGAGCACCTCTCCGGCGCGGGCGGGTGCGTCGCCGGCGGGCGAGAGGACGATGTGGTCCCCCGGGTTGGCATGCATGTCGATCCTCCTGCTGCGGCCGGCCGGTCGCGACACGGCGCCCGGTCGGCGGGTGGTGCACGGGCGGAGCCCACGGTTGTGGGCGTGGACTCCGCGACTCGTGGGGCGGCGACCGTGTGCCGCGGCCGCCGTCGGTGGCTCAGGCGTGGCTCGCCGTCGGGGTCCCCTGGTGGGGGAGCCACCCGACGTGGTCCACCAGCTCCATCAACCAGACGACCGCGAGGGACGCCATGAAGACCGCGAGCCAGGTGGCGGCCGACGCCGACCCGGAGAGGATCAGTGCGACCACGCCGAGCGCGAGAGAGACACCGGCGACCGTCCACTCGAGCCTGCCGGTGGTGTCGAACGCGTCGCCGAGGCGGGTGACGAGGAACGCCATCGCCCCGAGGAACAGCCCGACCACCGTCATGCCCCGTTCATCCGTGGTGAACAGCGTCTGGGCATCCACGAGGAAGGCCCAGTACACGAGTCCCGCCGCGAGGAAGAGGACGGTGCCGAGAACGTCGCGCATCGTGAACTTCATCCATCTCACCTCCCTTCCCACACCTCCATCGTGGCGTGGTCGGGGACGGAGCACGAGGGACACAGGTCCCGTGACCTGAGCTCGGGCGGCCCGGCCCTCAGCCGGCCAGGGCCGAGAGCCCCAGCGCCACCACGGTGAGCAACGACCCTCCCGCGAGGGCGAGTCCGACCAGCCCGAGGCACAGGGTGCGGACGGGGTGGACGGTGGTCGCGAGGCCGAGCAATCCCACGTGCCCGGCGACCACCGCGGCGAGAGTCCCCCCGAGGGCCACGACGACCACGACGAGGTCGGTGAGGGGGTCGACGTGCCGGGTCTGGCCGAACCACGTCGCCGCGAGGCCCAGGGCGCCCGCGACGGCTGCGCCCAGGGCCGCCGCGTCGGTCCGGTGGCGCCGGGTCCCGTCCACCGCCTGACCGATCGGGCTCTCCGAGAACGATGCACCGGGTTCCCAGAACCACGCGTCCTCCCACTCCCGGGCGTCGTCGACGAGGAGGGTCGCCCCCGGCCTCCGGAACTCTCGCACCGAACCCACCTCCGATCAGTGGTGGCTTGCGTTCCACTCCAGCGTGCTCCGCCCTCCGGGAGACCGCCTGGGTCGAAGGTCCCCGTCTCAGCGCCTCCGCCGGAGGGCCTTGACGCCGGCATCCACGAGGACCACCGCGCCGCCGCACGCGGCCGCACCGAGCCACCCGCGCCACGACGGCCAGGCGCCTCCGAGCAGGCTCGCCAACGGGGGCAGGGCGAGGAACGCGACGAGCAGCAGGCCCTCGACCAGGAGCGCCCAGACGAGGAGGCGGTTGCCCAGCGGGTGCAGCCGCCACACCGGCCTCGTGCTGCTGCGGCACGCCATCGCGTTCGCCAGCTGGCCGACGACGATCGCCGCGAACACCGACCCCGAGGCGGCGGCCGCGGTCGCGGCGGCCGGCGTCCCGCCCCAGCGCCACCCGGCGCCGACGAGCACCGCCGCGTAGACGCCGAGGGACACCGCGGCCTCGGTCAGCCCGAGGACGACGAAGGCCCGCACGAGAAGGTCCCTGCTGACGACGTGGCGAGCGCGGGGCCGGCGCATCACCCCCGGGCGGGCCGGCTCGGCACCGAGGGCCAGGGCGGGGAGGATGTCCGTGCCGATGTCGAGGGCGAGGACCTGCAGCACGCCGATGGCGAGCGGGAAGGCGCCGCCGCTCAGGGCCCACAGCGCGAAGGGTGCGAGCTCGGCGACGTTGTCGGTCAAGTGGTAGGTGAGGAAGCGGCGGACGTTCTCGTAGGTGGCGCGGCCCTGCTCCATGGCGGCGACGATGGTGCCGAAGTGGTCGTCCAGCAGGACCAGGTCGGCCGCCTCGCGGGCGACGTCGCTCCCACTCGCACCCAGGGCCACGCCGACGTCGGCCTCACGCAGTGCGGGGGCGTCGTTGACCCCGTCCCCCGTCATGGCGACGACGTGCCCCGCGTGCCGCAGGGCCCGTGCGATCCGCAGCTTGTCCTCGGGGGTGACGCGGGCGACGACGGCGCCGTCGGCGGTGTCGAGGAGCCGGGCGACCTCGGCATCCTCCGCCGGCAGCTCCCGGCCCTCGACGACGACACCGTGCGGGCCGAGGAGCCCGACCTCCTCGGCGATGGCGCGCGCGGTGGCGGGATGGTCGCCGGTGACCATCGCCAGGCGGATCCCCGCGGCCCGGCAGGCGGCGACCGCCGCGGCGACGTCGGGCCGGGGAGGGTCCTGCAGCGAGAGAAGGCCGAGATAGGCCAGGTCGGTCTCCGCCGCGGGGTCGGGTGCCCCCCTCCACTCGCGGGACGCCACGGCCAGGACCCTCCTCCCGCGGCGGGTCAGCTCGTCGAGGACGTCGTCGACCGCCGCGGGGCGGTCGCGGCACCGGGCCAGGACGACCTCGGGCGCCCCGAGCACGGCCAGCTCCTCGCCGTCCGCGGCCGCGCTGGTCAGCAGCTCGGGGCTGTAGGGCCGGCGGCGCGGCTCACCCTCCGGCGCCAGGCCGAACCGGAGGGCCAGGCAGTGGATCGCCGCCTCCATGGGGTCACCGACGGCCTCCCAGGCGTGGCCCTGTCGGACCCGGCCCGTGACGCAGGCGAGCGCGGCTCGGGCGGCTCGCCGGGCCAGGAGCTGCGCGTCGGGTGGGCCGACGACGGCGGCGGTCGGCTCGTAGCCGGTGCCGTGGACCTCCACGGTCCCGCGGACGGTGGACACGGCGACGACGCTCATCCGGTTCTGGGTGAGGGTCCCGGTCTTGTCCGTGCAGACGAACGTCGTCGACCCCAGGGTCTCGACGGCGTCCAGCCGACGGACCAGCGCCTGCCGCCGCGCCATGAGGCGAGCCCCCCGCGCGAGGGAGAGGGTCACGGTGGGCAGCAGCCCCTCCGGGACGAGGGCGACGCTGACACCGATGCCGAGGAGGAACGCGGAGGTCGCGGACAGCCCGAGTGCGAGCGCCGAGGTGCCGAGGACGGCCCCGGTCAGGCCCGCCGTCACCGCGACGACCCGCACGACCCGGTCGAGCTCGCGGGTCAGGGGGCTGGGGTCGGGATGGCGGGCTGCCGTCAGCGCTGCGATGCCGGCGACCCTCGTCGCTCCGCCCGTCGCGAGGACCACACCGCGCGCCCTCCCGGTGAGGACGAAGGTGCCGGCGAGCAGCACGTCGCCCGGGTGCCGCTGCACAGGGCCGCTCTCGCCGGTGACGATCGACTCGTCGACGCCCAGGACGTCCGCCTCGAGCAGCCGGATGTCGGCCGGGACGCGGTCTCCCGCGGCCAGCAGGGCCAGGTCGTCGACCACGACCTGGCGCGCCTCGACCTGGGTGGGGACCCCGTTGCGCACGAGGACGGCGGTCAGCGGCAGCAGGTCACGCAGGCGGTCGGTCGACACCTCGGCACGGTGTTCCTGCCAGAAGGCGAAGGCCGCGTTGAGGACGACGATGACGACGATGGCGACCGCGAGGGCGGGCATGCCCGCCAGCAGCGCGAGAGCAGCGCCGACCCACAGGAGGAGCGCCAGCAGATGAGTCAGCTGGGCCGCCGCGACGCGCCACCACGGTCGCCGGGGCGGACGCGGCAGGTCGTTCGGGCCGTCTCGCTCGAGCCGCTGGAGCACCTCGACGGTGCTCAGCCCACCTGCGTGGCCTCCGGTGCCGCACCGGCCCTCGCGGCTCGTCGCGAGCGCGTGGACCGGACGCTGCGGGCGGCTCCTCACCCCGAGGCGAGCTCGCTGGGCCGGTCGGTCAGGGCCGAGCCGACGTCGGGGTAGGTCGGGTAGAGCGGCGCCACCCGGGCGAGCGCGAGCGCGCTCAGGCCGGCGGGAGGGACCGCCGCGAGCACGACGGGCACCCCGACGCGGACGGCCCGGCGACGCACGAGCCCGAGCAGGCCGACGAGGAACCGTGACACCTCCACCTCGGAGAGGTCGGCGACCAGGACCCGGGGCCGTCGACGCAACGCGAGCTCCACCTCGACCATGGTCGCCTCCACGCCGGCACCCGCCGCGAGGGGTGCGGCGTGGTTCAGGGCGCCGGTCAGGGAGAGCACCACGGCGTCCTCCAGGTGGTGGCGACGGATCCTGAAGGAGCGGGACGCTGCGTCGGACTGCGTGGCCATGGGACCTCCTCGTGATGCCCGATCCATCACAGGGTGGGCACGGTGGCCCGGGCCCGGAAGGGGCGGATGTCCCGGGTGGGTGCGGGTGGCCCGGCGCCCCCGACGCGTCGGGCTCGGGACAGGTGTCACTGGTCGGGCACGACCTCGCCCGCTTCCATGGCTCCATGAACGAGACGACATTCGCGTCGGCCGGTGGCATCGGTGTCGTCGAGGGCCCGCTGACGGTCGAGATGCACGTCGGCCGGCGGGGACGGGTCTGCGTCGGACGGCTCGCCGACGGGGCCGACCTGGCATCCGCCGAACGCCTCGGGAGGTGTGCGCGGCGGATGCGCGCCCGGTGGCTCGTCGTCGACCTCCCACCGGACGGTGCGGCGCACGAGGCGGTTCGACTGGTGGCCCACCTGCGCCGCACCGCCACCCTGGGTGGTGTCGAGATCGTCCTCGTGGGACCGCACCACGAGGACTGGGCCGTGCTCGGATGCCGGGTCTTCCCGACGGCCTCGATCGCCCTGGGCACGCTCGGTGCCGGGTGGGTCTGACGTGGCCGGCCGGGTGGGTCCGGCTGCGTCTGCGGATGTCGGCGGGAGGCTGCGCCCTTCAGCAGGGGAACGGCGCGCCTCCCGCCGACGTGACCTCACCCGCCCCCGGTCAGCGGTTCACCGCTCGGGTGAGTGGCGGCGGATCGCCGCGACGAGGTTCCTCCCGCTGGCCGTCTTGACGACGTACTCGGCCGCGCCGGCCTCGCGAGCACGGGTCACCCGGTCCTCGCCGCGCTCGGCGCTGTGGACGACCAGGACCACTTCCGGCGCGTCCGCGTGAAGGCGCCGGCAGAGCTCCAGGCCCTCGCCATTGGGCAACGACCGGTTGACGACCGCCACGTCCGGTCGGGTCCGGAGGACGGCCGAGTACCCCTCCGCGACGGTGGACACCGTGGCCTCGACGACCATGCCGGAGGTGGCCAGCAGCTCGACGACGGCCCTCAGGACGTCCGGGTGGTCGTCGACGACCACCACGCGTGTGGGCCGGCCGGAGGCCTCGGCGCCGGTCATGGCCGGCCGGCCGCCGGCTCCGGCCGGTCCGCGGGTGAGGGCGCGGCCACCGCGTCGAGGTCCGGTGACGGGCCGCGGTCACCGTCGACGGGCCCGAGGATCACGTCCGCGGACCACTCCACTGCTCGCCCGTGGCCCAGGTGTTCGGAGGTGACCCCGTCGGGGAGGTGACCCGGGTCCTGCAGGGTGCTCAGGTCCACGCCCCCGATCTCCAGCTCGGTACCGGCCGAGCGGGTCTGCAGGCGGATCCACACCGGCACGATGCCCGTCGACCCGATGTCGAAGAGCACCTCGTCGAGCACGTTGTGGAGCAGCTCGGTGTCATCCTCGCCCGGGACGATCGAGCGGTGGAAGTGGGCGGGTGCGCACCGCCCGATCCGCGCGAAGCTCTCGACGACAGCCGCGACGGTCTCCGCCACGCAGTGCTCGCGGGTCGGGGCCCACGCCACGACGTGGACGACCAGCCCGTCGGGGACGACGAGGTGCCCGGCCGACGGGGTGGGCGGACCTGACCGGTACCACCGTTCCTGCGCCGAGGGTCGGGCACCGGGCGGCGGGCGGCCCAGCCACATCACGGTCGCCGACATGGTGCCTCATCCTCGTGTGCTTCGTTCACGGAGCGGCCGTCAGGTCACCAGAACCGCGACGCCGGTCAGGGCTCCGGTCGCCACGTCGTCGAGGGCGACGTCGGCGCGGCGCATCGGGTAGGGGACGACGTGCGCGTGCACCCCGAGGCGCGAGGAGAGGCGGAGCATCTCCTCGCCGTCCCTGCGGGTGTTGGCCGTCACCGACGTCAGGTGCTTCTCCAGGAAGAGGTGGCTCTGGTAGTCGAGCGCGGGGACGCGTGTCATGTGGATGCCGGCCGTCACCAGCGTGCCACCCCGGTCGAGCGCCGCCAGGGCGACGGGGACCAGCTCACCGGCCGGCGCGAAGAGGATGGCGGCGTCGAGCGGGACGGGTGGGGGCTGGTGGATCGACGACGCCGAGGCGACCCCGAGGTCGAGGGCGAGCCGCCGGGCGGCCTCTCCCCGCGTGAGGACGTGGACCTCGGCGCCCTGCGCGACGGCGAGCTGGGTCACGAGGTGGGCGCTGGCGCCGAAGCCGTAGATCCCGAGCCGACCGCCGGGGGGCAGGTTCGCTCGACGGAGGCAGCGGTACCCGATGACGCCGGCGCAGAGCAGGGCGGCGGCCTGCTCCGCGGGGAGACCGTCCGGAACGGGGTAGGCGTACGCGGCCGGGACGGTCGCGAACTCGGCGTAGCCACCGTCGACGTCCCACCCGGTGAACCGCGCCTCGGGGCAGAGGTTCTCGGCGCCGTCGCGGCACCACCGGCACTCTCCGCAGGTGGCGCGCAGCCACGGGATCCCCACCCGGTCCCCGGGCCGGAAGCGGTGCACCCGGCGGGAGGCGACGACGGTCCCGACGACCTCGTGGCCCGGGACGACACCGGGGCGCCGGACCGGCAGGTCGCCGTCGGCGACGTGCAGGTCGGTGCGGCAGACACCGCACGTCTCGACGCGGACGAGCACCTCCCCGTCGAGGGGCTCCGGCACGGGACGGGAGACCGGCCGGAGCCGCTCGTCGCGGCCCGGGCGCCCGGTGGCCGCCCACGCGGACATCTGTCCCCGGTCGGACACGCCGCCTCGCCTCCTCGGTCGGGTCGGTCAGGCGTCGCCGCCGCGCACGACGGGGATGGTGACGGGCTCCGGCGAACCCTCGTGGAGCGGCACGCGCACCTCGAGCACGCCGTCGGTGTAGGACGCCTTCACCTCGTCGGGCTGGACGTCGTGGGGGAGCCGGAGGCTCCGGGTGAAGGCGCCGTAGTGGAACTCGTGGTGGGTCTTCTCCCTCTCCTCCTCGCGGCGTTCGCCGCGGATGGTCAGCAGGTCTCCCTCGATGTTCAACGTGACGTCCTTGTCCGGGTCGATGCCGGGCATCTCGGCGCGCAGGACGTAGGTGCCGTCCTCGGTGAAGTCCTCGACCCGGACGTAGGGGGTCAGCCCCAGGCCGCGGAGTCCGAGGGTGGTGCCGGAGTCGAGCCAGTCGAGCAGCTCGGAGACCGGGCTGGACGGACGACGGGTCAGCGTGCTCATGTCGGTCCTCCTCGATCGTGCGGCGCGACGGTCGTGCCGCACGTCCATCGTGGGCAGCCAGACGGGACGTCGGAAGGGGCGAATGTCCCTCCGTCGCAGCGGGTCAGGTCAGGGATGCCGCGTACACGGCGCCGATCGACGCGTCCAGGGCCGTGTCGAACTCCTCGTCGGTCATGTCGGCGCGCAGCCCCTCGGTGAGGGCCCGGGAGAAGCTCGCGACGACCCCGTGCTGGCGCTCCAGCCGAGCCACCGCCTCGACCCGTGAGTAGCCGCCCGAGAGCGCCGCCACGCGCAGCACGCGCGGGTGCTCGAGGAGGGGGACGTGCCCGTCGTCCACCTCGGGAAGGGTGAGCTTGAGCACGACGGCACGGCCGGCGTCGAGTGCGTCGAGGTGACGCAGCAGCGCGTGCTGGAGGAGGTGCTCGGCGGCAGCCTTGTCGGGGGAGAGGATGTCGACCTCCGGCTCGACGATCGGCAGCATCCCCGCCTCGAGGACCGTCCGGGCCACCCGGAACTGCTGCTCCACGACCGCCTCGATGCCGACCGGGTCGGCCCGCCGGACGAGCGAGCGCATCTTCGTGCCGAGGACGCCGTGCGTCTGGGCGCGGTCCAGGAGGGCGTCGAGCGCCGGCATCGGCCGCATGAGCCGGACCCCGTCCTCCTCGTCGGCGAGACCCTGGTCGATCTTGACGAAGGGGACGACGCCCTTGTGTTGCCACAGGTACTCGGCGAAGCCGGTGCCGTCGACGGTGCGGTCCATCGTCTGCTCGAAGAGGATCGCGGCGATCACCCGGTCCCCACCGAAGGCGGGGCTGCGGACGATCCGCGTGCGCATGGCGTGCACGAGGTCGAACATCGTCGCCTCGTCACCCCAGGCGTCGTCGGGGACGCCGTAGCGGCGCAGCGCCGCCGGCGTGCTGCCGCCGCTCTGGTCGAGCGCGGCGAAGAACCCCCGGCCCCTGGCGACCTTCTCCCACATGTCCATCATCACCGTGGCGCCTCCTTCGCTCCCGGGACCGGTCACCATGCAACGCGACCGGGGGAGGCGGCGCCAGTGACAGGTGTCCCCGGGCTCCGGGCCGGCCGGGGCGAGGTCCCGGCCGGCCCGCCCCCTGCCCTCAGGCCGACGTCGGCTCCTTGTCCCGGTTCCGTGCTGCCAGGACGGCGTCCCGGGGCGGTGCCACCAGGGACTGCGCCGCGGGGAGGAGGGCGGCCATCATCGCCACCCCGCCGAGGACACCGATCCCGACTCCGCCCGCGCTGCCCGCGACGGCGAACACGACTGCGGCCACGGGGGCCCAGAGGGGGACCCGGCGGGCGCGTCGCAGCCCGAGGAGGAGGGCGACGACACCGATCGTCATGCCACCGGCGAAGGCGATGACGATCGCGACGAGGAGCGGGTAGGACTCCGAGGCGCCGTCGAGGGCGGAGATCGTCGAGGCGTCGGTCCCGGCGCGGTCGTACAGCGCGAACAGCGCGTAGTAGGCCACGGCGTGCCCGGTCGAGGCGACGAGCCCGAGGACGGTCAGGGCCCCGCCGACGCCGACCACCCGAGCCCCCCGTCCTCGGGTCGTCGCCACGAGGGCGCACACACCGGGGACGAGGAACACCGGCGCGAGGGCGCTGAGCAGACCGGCCACGAGCCACGTCACGGGGTGGTCGTGGACCGACGCGGTGAGCGCGGTGGGAGCGGGGCCGCTCGAGGAGTCGACCGAGCGACGCAGGACGTCGCCGAGCGAGAAGAGGAGTGAGCCGGCGAGCAGGCCGACGGCGGAGAACCGGAGGGGGATCGAGGTGGTCATGGCACCACCGTGGGTCGTGGACCGGTTCGACCGCTTCCTCCGGCGGCCCGAACCGGCTCCCCCGCCGGGAGGATCCCGCTCCTGCGCGCGGGTGACCCGCCGGGCCCCCGAACGGACCTACCCTCGACGCGTGCCCTCCACGCCGCGACCCCGGGCCGTCCTCGGCATCCCCCTGGTCGACGTCGTGCTCTCGGCGCTCGTGAGTGCGCTCTCGATCGGTGGGCTGCTCACCGGGGAGGTCGACGAGCGGCCACTTGCGCTGACCCTGCCGGTCGCCCTCGTCCTCGGCGCGAGCATCCTCGCACGCACCCGGGCTCCCCTGCTCGGCGCCGGCGTCGCCACGGCCGCCAGTGTCGTGCAGGCGATCTGGGGGAACCAGGCTCCGGGCACCCTCATGTCGCTCGTGGTCGTGCTCGTGCTCGCGTACGGGGTGGGGGCCGGGTGCCGCGAGGGCGTCGCCGCAGCCGGGCTCGCGGTCATGCTGGCCGGGATGTTCCTCACCGAGTGGCTCGACGGCGGCTCGGACTACCCCTTCATCGCGGTCGAGCTGGGGGGCGCCTGGCTGCTCGGGTGCGCCGCGAGGTCCTGGCGATCCCGGGCGACCCGGGCCGAGGAGCACCAGCGCGACCTCGCCCGCCTGGCGGTGGCCGAGGAACGGGCCCGGATCGCCCGAGAGCTGCACGACGTGGTGGCCCACAGCCTCAGCGTCATCGCGGTCCAGGCCGATGCCGCCGAGGCGGCCCTCGCCCGCGACCCCACGCGCGCCGCGGATCCCCTGCGCGCGATCCGTGGCAGCGCCCGTGACGCACTGGTCGACATGCGTCAGCTCCTGCACGTCCTTCGCGCGGACGACGACGGTGACGCCGACCCCGCGGGCCACCCCCGGGCGCCGGCTCGCGGGCTCGCGGACCTGCCGTCCCTCGTCGCAGGACTGCGTCGGGCGGGGCTGCCGATCGACGCAGATCTGCGCGTCGGGGCCGTGCCGCTGCCGTCGGGCATCGAGCTGGCGGTCTACCGGATCGTCCAGGAGGCGCTGACCAACGTCCTCAAGCACGCCGGACCCGTGCGCACCCGGCTCGTCGTGCAGGGGACGGGCCAAGAGGTGGTCCTCGTCGTGCGCAACGGACCCGGGAGCGCGGCGCCGAGCGCTGCCGTCGACGTCGCGGGCCGGTCCGGACACGGTCTGGTCGGGGCGCGTGAGCGAGCCCTCGCAGCCGGAGGGACGCTGCGTTCGTGCCGCACGCAGGACGGTGGCTTCGAGCTGGTGGCGACGATCCCGGTCGGAGAGGAGGACCGATGACCAGGGTCCTGCTCTGTGACGACCAGGAGCTCGTCCGGGCCGGCTTCCGGCTCATCCTCGACCTCGAGGACGACCTGGAGGTCGTCGGTGAGGCAGCCGACGGTGTGGAGTGCCTGCGCCAGGTGGCCTCCCTGGCCCCCGACGTCGTCCTCATGGACATCCGGATGCCGAGGATGGACGGCGTCGAGGCCACGCGGCGCCTCGTGCGGGCGGGGTCGCCGGCGCGGGTGCTCGTGCTCACCACCTTCGACCTCGACCAGTACATCTACGACGCGATGCGTCAGGGGGCCAGCGGCTTCCTGCTCAAGGACGTGCCACGCGAACAGCTCGTCTTCGCCGTCCGCATGGTGGCCCGCGGGGACGCGTTCGTCTCTCCCGCGGTGACCCGTCGCCTCGTCGAGCACTACGTCGGGTCGCCACCCCCGAGCACGGGCGTCCCGAGCGTCCTCGACCCGTTGAGCGACCGCGAGCTCGAGGTCTTCCGGTTCCTGGCCGACGGCTGCTCGAACCAGGAGATCGCCGAGGCGCTGGTGCTGGGCGAGACCACGGTCAAGACCCACGTCGGCAGCATCCTGGCCAAGCTGGGCCTGCGCGACCGCATCCAGGCGGTCGTGCTGGCCTACGAGTCGGGCTTCCGGCGACGCCGTGGGTGAGCGGCCCCGGCGACCCGCGCCGCGACCCGCCACGACGGGCCACCGGCGCCTCCGCGGCGTCGGCTCAAGGGACACCCCCCGGGGTGTCCTTGACGGTCCGGATAGCTCGACCTGACTATTCGCTGACCTTCATCGGTGGTCCTGGCCCGAGTGAGCCACGGCGCGGCGTTCGCGATGCGTATCGCAAAACAACTGCGGCGCAACGTTGTTGCGCTTTCTGAGGTGACTCGTACACCCGACGGTCGGCCGCGGCGGAGGTTGTTGCATGACAACTCGGTGACGACCGCCTGAGCGGCGGATAACGCCGTCCTGACCGAATCTTGACCGTCCCCTGACCGGGCGCTCACGCCTGCGTGACAAAAGCCCGCATTCGCTCGGCGCCGGACCCCTGGCGGATGTCCCATGTTCCGCGTGAGCGCCGCAGGGAGGCGCTCCGACACAGCAGGGGTGAGTCGGTATGCAGGGAAACCATCACGTCCACTCGCAGGAGATGGGCGCGACCACGCGTCGGACGGGTGCCGTCGGCGGCACCGGTCGCAGGGGTGCGGTGCGGTTCGGCCTGTCGCGGCCGAAGGCGCTCCTCCGGCGCGTGGTCACCCTCATCGGGTCGGCGGCGCTCGTGACGGGGTCGGCCGTCGCGGTACCGGTGCTCGTCGCGGCCCCCGCGCACGCGGCGACGACGAACACGGTCACCGTCGCGGTGACCAGCGCCGCGGACGGGCGCGCACCCGGTTCGACGGTGCACAAGGGGGACGCCGTCACGGACTTCCGCTACATGATCAACGTCGACAACACCGGCACCGGTGACCCCGTCGGCGCACCCACCCCCGGCTCCGGCTGCAACGCCGACGACCCGGGCTACCCCGGCAGCTGCCCGTGGTACTCCCTCCAGGAGGTGACCGGCGCCCCGATCTGGACCCAGGGCACCGCCTCCGACTTCGCCGGCGGCGCGGGCCTCACCCTCCCGAACGGCCGCTACGTCATCAGCGTCCTCGCCGACGGCTACAAGATCGACGGCACCCACTTCACCGTCCCGATGGACGCCAGCAGCAGCACCGCGACGGCGACCGTCGGCGTCACCGTCCAGCCGGACCCGCTCGTCGACGCGACCCTGCGCGCCTTCATCTTCCAGGACGAGGCCTCGACCAACAGCGCCATCGACAACGGCGAGAACGGCCTGCCCGGGTTCCAGGGCCACATCAACGACATCCTCGGCGAGGTCACGACCGACGTCTACGGCAACCCGCTGTGCACCACCTACGTCGGGGAGAACCGCACCGGGCCCAACGCCGACTACTCGATCCCGTGGGCCGACCGCGACGCCGACGGCAACCCGGTCGTCGAGACCATCGGCGGGAAGTGCTTCAGCGACGCCACCGGCATGCTCGTCATCCCGCACCTCGGCACCAACCGCTACACGACGTGGATCAGCCCGCCGGACAACACCGACTGGATCCAGACGACCACCCTCGAGGGCAACCACGACTGGGACACCTGGCTGATGGAGGGTGCGACCGGCTACGACACCGAGTTCACGCTCGCGGGTGAGCCCGTGCCCACGCCCCAGTTCGGCTTCGTCTCGCCGAAGAACCTCCTCGGCTCGACGGCCGCCGGGTCGATCACCGGCACGGTCGTCGCGGTCAAGCAGTACTACCCCCCGAAGGGCGGCAGCTTCAACCAGTACTGGGGCAGCATCGGCAGCAAGCTCGACAAGCCGATCGCCGACGGCGTGCTCTCGCTCAACGACCTCGACAGCGGCGACCGGGCCGTCTGGGTGGGGCGCTCGGCGGCCAACGGCACCTTCACCATCCCGCACGTCCCGGACGGCAACTACATGCTGACCTGGTGGGACGAGAAGCAGGACTACATCCTCCAGCTGACCAACGTCACCGTCGACAACGGCGAGACCGTCGACCTCAAGCAGCTGCCGCTCAACGGCTGGTGGACCCCGATCAGCGGGCACGTGTTCCTCGACGCCAACAAGAACGGCAAGCGCGACGCCGGTGAGCAGGGCGTGGCCCAGTTCCCGCTGACGATGCGCAAGAAGGACAACTCGCTGATGGACCGTGGCTCGACCACGGCCGGCACCGACAGCACCGGCTACTACGAGTTCCCCGCCAGCTACCCGCTGGCCGAGTGGATGGTCCTCGAGGCCTACTCGGACGGCTTCTACACGACCGGCGTCACCTACCAGGCCGACAACCAGCCGACGCCGACGACGGTCAAGGGGAGCGGCGTCGACGTCAGCGTCCTGCCGATCATCGGGCTCGGCGGCACCGTCGACTGGGGCGTCCAGAAGTACGACGCCACCGGTCGGACCCCCGGCGTCCCCCGCAACGGCGGCATCGTCGGCTCGGTCTCCTACGACACGACCCGCAACGAGCTCGACCCGCAGTACGCGGCGACCGAGGACTGGCAGCCGGGCATCTCCGGCGTGCCGGTGCGGCTCTACGCACCGGTCGACTGCGGCACCACCGCGGGCGCGCCGTGCGACCCGACCGACACCTACGAGCTCGCCACCGACGGCTCGTACAAGAAGGGCAAGCTGCTCAACTCCTACGTCTCGGAGAAGTGGAGCCGGCCCACCGGCTGCGTCGCCCGCGACGCCGACGGCGTCCCGTACGCCCATGGCACCGAGGAGGACGTCCTCGTCCCGAACCAGGCCACCGACGGCGAGTGCATCTCCGCCCTCGTCCAGGGCTTCCAGGTCGGGACGTACGCGACCGACCAGAACGACCCGGCCGCAGCCAACTTCGGTGCAGCCGTCGACGGCAACTACGGCTTCGGCGACGGCTGCACGGGCACGCTGAACGACAGCGACCCGGCGAACCCGACCTGCACCGGCGGCACCGGCTTCGAGGCCCTGGGCGCAGGCGACTACCTCGTCTCCGTCGACATCCCCAAGGACGCCCGCGGCAAGCCGATGTACGACGTGACCTCCGAGGAGGACATCAACATCGCCCGCGGCGACCAGATCGTCCCGCAGGTGCCGCCGCCGTCGTGCGCCGGTGCCCAGCACACCGTCGACGTCGATGGTGTCGCCACGGACGGCTACCCCGCGACGACGCTCGCCAACGGGGTCCAGGTCCCGGCGTCGACCCCGGTCGACAACAAGCCCTTCAGGGACATGGGCGGTTCGCCGTACGAGGGCATGACCAAGCCGCGCTGCGACACCAAGCTGGTCACCCTCAACAACGGCAAGTCGATCGTGCCGATGTTCCACCTGTTCACCGACGTCCCGGTGCCGTCGCGCCTGCGCGGCCTCATCGTCGACGACCTCAACTACTCGACCGACAAGCGGACGACCCTCTTCGGTGACAAGGCCGGTCTGGCCAACGCCCCGGTCGGGCTGTACGACTTCGCCGGCGACCTGAAGTACACGGCGCACTCGGACTACAACGGGTTCTACGACGTGCTCATGCCGTCGACCGACCACATCAGCTGCCCGACGCCCTCCGGTGTCTGCCAGGGGATGTACCGCTTCGTCGGCAACGACCCGGGCACCCCGGGCCACCTCAACGCCGACTACAACCCGCGGTTCCGGACCATCGCGACCGAGTTCGAGGCCACGCCGGGCGTCACCATCCCGACCGACCTCGCACCGACCCAGGTGGGCGTGAGCCTCGGCACGCCGGGCACGAGCCCGACGACGGTCCAGTGCTACGTCAACCCGGTTCGCCCGCAGGTGTTCTCGGTCGACAAGCCGGTCGTCCGCTCGACCGACACCTCGACGACCTCGCGCCGGGTGACCATCACCGGCCGCGGCTTCGGGGCCACCCGGGGCGCGGGCAAGGTGGTCCTCGGGTCGACGAGCCTCAACGTGGTCTCGTGGAACGACACCCAGATCGTCGTCGACGTGCCGATCGCCGGCTACACGACCGGGCGGATCCCCGCCGGGCCGCTGCAGCTGTCGGTCACCGGAGGCAACGGCCTGACCAGCGTCTCCGGCGTGACGGTCCACGTCACGGGCGTCACCACGGCCTCGACGTCCTACAACCCCCGGATCCTCGAGGTCGGCCCCGGCCACGCGACGGTGTCGAAGTACGACCCGACGAGCACGGCCAGCCAGACGGGCACGGCGGGGGTCAGCCACGCCATCCAGAACGCCCTCGACGACGCCGTCACCGGCAACCAGGCCGGCAACACGGTCGTGGTCGTCTACCCGAACACGCCGACCGCCACCAACCCGCGGGGCGCCTACTACGAGAACCTCGTGGTGACCGGCCCGGTCAAGCTCCAGGGAGTGGGCTCCGGTGGGTTCCAGGGCACCGGCACCTCGAGCACCTGGGTCCCGGGCACGGTCGTCGACGGCAGCGCCTTCGGCGGTGACACCGACCTCGCGACCGACTGGTTCACCAAGGTCGGCGGGCTCACCTGGTCGGGCAACCAGACCGTCAGCGACGGCGCGGTCGTCTACCTGCTCGGCTCGGCCGGCAACGGCTCGAACGTCCGCCAGTACCCGCTGAACGCGAGCTTCAAGCCGTCGATCGACGGGTTCGACCTCCGTGGCGGTGACCAGCAGGGCTTCCCGGGCAACATCAACGACCTCACTGGTCAGCCCACGGGTCTCCCGGCCAACATCGTCACCCAGGGCGGCGCGATCTTCGCCAACGCCTACGTCCGTGAGCTCCAGGTGACCAACAACGTCGTCGAGAACAACGGCGGCGGGTACGGCACCATCCGCATCGGCACCCCGGACCTCACCGGCGCCGACGAGAACCAGCACAACGAGCACGTGCGGATCGTCAACAACCGGATCGTCCAGAACGCCGGCACGAACTACGCCGGGGCCATCGGCCTCTTCGCGGGCTCCGACGGCTACGAGGTCTCGGGCAACGACATCTGCGGCAACTTCTCGCTCGAGTACGGGGCCGGCGTCAGCCACCTCGGCTACAGCCCGGGCGGCAAGATCCACCACAACCGGATCACCCTCAACAACTCGAACGACGAGGGTGCCGGGATCATGGTCGCCGGTGCGCTGCCGGCCGACCCGACCACCCTGTCGCACGGCGCCGGTGCGGTCGACATCTACGCCAACGAGATCCAGGGCAACCTCGCCAACGACGACGGTGGTGCCATCCGGTTCCTCATGGCCGGCAACTACCCGATGAACGTCACCAACAACGTCATCACGAGCAACGTCTCCACCCACGAGGGTGCGGGCATCGCGATCGACGACGCCCCGAACGTCCGGATCGCCAACAACACGATCATGGACAACATCACGACGGCCACCGCGGTGACCTCCGACGGCCTGCCGGCCCCGTCCGGCATCGCCACCGGGGCCAACAGCGACCAGCTGCGGGCGACCCTCCCGGGCCAGCCGCAGTACAGCTACCCCGTCCTGTTCAACAACGTCCTGTGGAACAACCGGGCCGGGACCCGCAACGGCGCGACCGTCAACGGCATCGGCCTCGGCGGCCCCACGGACGTCGAGACCTGGGACGTCGGGTCGCTCGACCCCGCGATGGTCCTCGCGCCGGTCAACTCGGTGATCCAGCAGGACGCCGCGCAGCACCCGTACACGACCAGCTCGACCAACCGGGTCACCGACCCCAAGGTCGTCGCGTCCTGGCCGATCTCGGTCTCGTTCGCCACCTGGCGCCAGAACCCGGCGTTCGTCGACGCGAACATCGCCGTCGTCGAGGTGCCCGCCGACCTCATGGGTGACTACCACCTCAGCGGGTGTGCCACCGGTGGGTCCCCGGCGTGCAACATCGGCGCCGCGACGGTCGGTGGCGTGAACGCTCCGACGGTGGACATCGACGGTGACGTCCGTCCGGCCGGTGGCGGCTACGACGCCGGCTCCGACGAGGTCGGCAGCGCCACCCCGC